>JAAWGY010000065.1 GCA_022795575.1 Angelakisella sp.
CTTGCAATACAGCAAGTATTCTGCGAAGCAGACGTGCCCGAAGGGCTCCGAGATTTTTTGCCTTGCAGGACGAAAAACTACCCGTCCATTCGGCGCACCGGGAGATCCTGAATAGGCTCTGAGCAGCCGCGACCCTGGCCAAACCGGCCACAGACGCGGCTGCTACAATGCACCGGCGCTCCCAAGCTCTTGGGGGCGCCGGTTTTTTGCCGGGGCTCCGCCTTATGCCAAAACACGCCCGCCTACAGCGCCTGACGGCGCGGGGCGGGCTGTTTGGGGGCGGAGACGGCGTTACGGGGCGGTCTGCTACGCCCTGCCCAGCCGGGAGGAACCGCCGCCGCCTGCCGCGCCGGCGGAGTAGAACCTTGCCGCCTTGGCGGCGCTCCCCTGGTTGGTGCTCTTGATCTTCTCCAGCAGCTGGTCCTGCTCCAGCTTCATCCGGCGCATGGCCTGGGCCTCGCTCTCCCGCAGCCGGCTCATCACCGCCCGCTGCTGCTGGGCAGCGGCGTAAACCTCCGCCAGCGCCCCCTCCAGCGCCCCGGCGTCCCCCCGGGACATGGCCGCGTCCCACACCGCCGGGCCGTTCTCCTCCGCCGCGCAGAGCTCCCGCAGGGCGGCGTCCTGCCGCTCCAGCTCGTCGATGAACCGCTGCCGCTCCTTCACCTGCTCCGGCAGCTCCTCCCGCCGGCAGGCCAGCATCTCCTGGGTGGCATCCTCTATCCCCCGCAGCAGCTGCCGCTTTATTTCCATCAGCCGCAGAATCTCCTCCAGGTTTCTCATCGTCTTCCCATACCCCTTCCCAGAATAATTTGTGGCAATCGCGCAGTTTTCTCTTGAAAAATCCCCCAATTCCCGATATGATAAGAGAGGTGTATTTTCTCGGATGGGGGTAGGTTATTGTGAGCTTCAGCAGAATCGAACAGGACTTCCCGGCGGTGCTGAAAACAACGGAGGACCGGGCGCTGGAATACGGCACCGGGTGCGCCTCTGTTGCCGAGGGCCGGGTGGACTTTAAGGGGGAATTCGTCCCCCTCTTTAAGATGGGCACCCGGGTCCGGATCGTCCGGGTAAAGGACCAGGTGGAGACCCAAAGCTTTACCGGGGAGGTGTACCTTTCCTCCGAGAAGATGCTGCGGATTGTGGCGGTGCGGGACGAGGTGCTGCCCGGGGCGGCCTCGGCCTACCTGTACGACGTGGAGATGCCCGGCACGGCGGAGGGGCTGGTCGCTCCCCCCAAGGCGCCCCGGCGGCTGTTCCGCTTTGGCCGCCAGGAGGAGGAGGCCCCCACCGCCCAGGTCTTTCCGGTATTGGTACACGCCATCTCGATGAACCAGGTAAAGTTTACCTGCGATATCCCCCTGGACCAGGGGCAGGAGCTGCGGCTGACCACCCAGGGGCCGGTGGAGCTGACGGCGCTGCCGCTGCGGGTGGAGCTGCCAGTGACCTTTGGGGAGGGGGCCACCAGCAGCTACCGCTGCAAAATCGCGGAGCTTTCGGGGGCAAACCACACCCGGCTGGAGCAATTCCTCCGGGGGCTTAGCCTGCGGATCAACAAATCCTTCCCCCCGGTGCCGGACTGACACGGCGCCGGAGCCTGCGGGGGCGCTCCCGCAGCAGGCCCGGGCGGGCCGCTACAGGCGCGCCCGGCCGTCAGAGCCTGTATTCACAGCCGCCAAGACAGGCAAGGCGCGGGGCTTTTCCCGCACCGCCTGCATCCTTCCGGCTATGAATACAGGCTTTTATTTCAGCTTCTCCAGCAGCCCCCGCACCGCGTCGGAGGAAACCGCCACCCGGGCGGCGGACTGGTTCTCCTGGATGGTGGCGTAAAGCTCCTTGCGGTAGACTCTTACGTCCGCCGGGGCGGAAATGCCGATGCGCACCTTGTCGCCGTAGATCTCGGTGATTTTAATCTCGATGCCGCCGTCCAGGATCAGCGACTCCCCGGCCTTTCTGGAAAGGATCAGCATGAAGCGGCCCCCTCCCTCAGCAGCGGGTGGCGGATGGGGAGGCTCCCCTCCAGCACAAACTGGGCCGCCTGGCGCAGCTCCGGGTTTACCACAATGGGGCTCTTCAGGTTCACGGTGGACTGGGGGAAGGGGTCCCGGATGGTGGCCATCAGCCAGCACATATAGTCCCCCTCCCCCAGCAGGGAGGCGGCCTCCTTGGGCAGCTGGGGCTGGTAGTGGTCGGTGATCAGGTCGGGCTGCACCAGGATAAAGCAAAGCCCCGGCTCCTCCACCGATTGTAGCCAGATAAAGTGCTCGCTGATCTCCTCCTCGTAGAGGAAGACAAAGCGGCGGTACTGCTCAAAGCCAAAGATGGGGCCGGTAAAGGTGACGATGTCCTGCTCCGCGATCTCGATCTCTCCCAGGTCCCTTGTCTGCAATTTCACAGGGGCTGCACCTGCCTTTCGGTATGATGTTTCCTTGGTTCCTAAAAAGCGGCTATGCGGGTGTTGTGCTCCGCATAGCCGCTCGTTTCTGCCGTCTGCCTCTCGCGTCTGCCTTGCGTATGCCCTTGCGGCCTCAGGCGCTTTGCTCCTCGTAGTTGGGGTCTGCGCTGGGCGGCACATAGGTGGGTGTCCCCAGGTACTCTATCTGCACTTTGGGGTACTGCAAGATGTCCATCTGGTATTTGCCAGGGACGTATTCCATGCTGTTCTTCATGGTCTGCCAATCGAACTCCAGCTGTGTGGGCTGGTAATCCAGGTTCAGCTGCTGGGGCTGCCAGGAGATGTCGATGCCGGCGGAGGGGATGAAGGTGGTGTAGGTTGTCGGCTGCTCCAGCATTTTTTGCTGGACTACCTGGCTGATGGAAACACCGTCCTGTATCTGGCTGATCTGGTTGCCGAACTGGACCCGGTCCCCGATGTTCTCGTAGGCGGTCTGCATCCCCTGGCTGCCGTAGTAGCGGGCGAATTCGCCAGGGTTGCGCAGGTTGAGGCTGGCTCGCATCCGGGTGGAGTCCAGGCGCACCTCGATATTCCGGGACTGTATGCTGAGCTCGGAGGGGAAGGATGTCATCTTCTGGCGGGCGTTATCCGCCTGCTTCATCTCCAGCCTGCCGGGCTCGATGTTGATTTTATACTCGATGGGGGTACTGGTAATGTTTATCAGCTGCACAAGAACACCTCCTTTTTGCAGATTTTATCAGGACATAAAGTCCAAAAGCGAGGCTGGGAGGATTTTACTGCCCAGCTGCATGACGGCCAGCCACACATACTCGCACTCCTTGAGCTTGATGGCTTCCTCTGCCGGGTTGGAGGAGATCAGGTCGGTCTCCAGCTCGGTCATGTTGGTGATGTCATCGGTGAGGCGGGTTTCGGTGAGCTCCAGGTACTGCATCCTGTTGCCCAGGTCGGTGCGGACCATCCCCACCTGGTCGGTGAGGGTGACAAGCTGGGTAAAGCAGTCGTCCAGGGTGTTTTTATCCAGGGGGTCCAGGGCGTTTTCGATCTGGGTCAGCAGGTCGTAGATGTTGCCGGAAACCTCGGTGCCCTTGTCGCCAAAGACGGTCTCCACCTTGTCCTTGCCGGCAAAGCCCATGCAGCTGAGGCCGGAGAAGGAGATCTGGAAGGCGGTGCGGGGATCTGCATCCTGGTCGTTGGAGATCTTGAGGCCCAGGCCGATATCGGCGTAGGTGTCGCCGCTGTTGGGGACCACGGTGGCCTTGGTGACGGCCTTGGCGGCGGGCAGCGTAAGGGTGTTGCCCGCACCGTCGTCAAAGGTCAGGCCATCGGTGGTGGTGTACTCCGTTAGGGAACCACCCGTCGGGTCCACAAATTTGCCGGTCCCGTCGTCAACATACTTAACGGTGCCTACGGTAAAGGAGGTGTACTTGCCGTCGGCGTCGATGGAGCAGGTGACGTTGGTGCCGGCCGCGTCGGTGGACAGGTTGCCGTCGGCGTCCTTGTACATGGTGGTTCCATTGATGTCGTAGACCTCCCGGCCGCCGACGGTGACAGGCTCGTCGTAGTAATACTTGCCGTCCGCGGTGCTCTTGTAGATCTTGGAGACCTCGATGCCGTTAAACTGCAGCAGCCCGTCGCTGCTGACGGTAAAGGGCGGGGTGCTGTTGTTGGTGCCGGAGAAGAGGCTCTTGCCGCCGTACTGGGCGTTCATAAACTGGAGGATCTGCTCCTTCTTCTCCCGGATCTCCTTGGCGATCACCTCCCGGGCGGTGTCGCCCCAGTCCTCGCTCATGCCGGTGAGGACCCGCTCCTGCACCGTCTGGAGGATGGAGTGGACCGACTTCAGGTTGCTGTCCACCGAGTTCATCTCCTTGATGAGCTCCTTGACGTTTTCCAGCTGCTGGCTGCTCTGGTACCGCTCCTCCTGGACGTGCATGGCCCGGGCGCCGGCGGCCACGTCGTCGGAAAGGTACTTGAACTTCAGGCCGGACTCGCTGCGCTCCAAGGTGTCAGCCTGCTTCTTCAGGCTGCTGTTTACCGTCCTGCGGTAGTTACGGCTGATCATTCTTTGGGCTACTCTCACTGTGGTTCACCTCTTTTTGTGGTTATGGGTTATCGTCCGACCAGTCCGGTCTTGTTGATGATGGTGTCCAGCGCCTCGTCCATGGCGGTCATCAGGCGGGAGGCGGCGGAAAGGGACTTGTTGTAGAGCATCATGTTGGCGACCTCCTCGTCCACCACAACGCCGGAGACGCTGTCCCGGCCGTCCTCCAGCTCCTGCTGGATGGTGGTGGTGGCGGTAAGGCGGCTTTCGGTAAAGCTGACGTCCTCCCCCAGGGTGGTGACGTAGTTTTTGACGTAATCCAGGAAGGTTCCGTCAAACTCGGCGCCGTTGGGCTCAAAGCGGTGGGTGCCGTTGGCGATGGCGTCGGCCAGGGCCAGGGCGTAGTTGCCCACGTTATCGGCGGTGTCGTGCTCGTCGGGGTTGCGCTGGAAGATGACGTAGCCGGAGTTGTTGCTCCACTGGTCTGTCACCGAGATGTTATCGGCGGTGATGGGGATATCCGACTGGACGTAGTACTTGCCGTCGTCCCCGGGGATGCTGCTGATGGCCCCCAGCAGCTGCTTGGTCTGGTACTTGTATTTGTACTCGACCTCGTAGATGGGATTATTATCCGCGTCAACAGCCGGCTGGCCGGTAACTTGGTCAATCACCGGAATTTTATTGCCGTCCGCATCCAGCTTATACACCGGCTTGCCGTCGGAGCCAAGCTGGGGGATGGGGTTGCCGTCCTCGTCCAGCTGGAGGATCCGCTTGAATCCGGTGGGATCGGTGGGATCGGCCAGGGGCTTGCCGTCTGGCCCCAGCTCGTACTCGTAGATGATGCTGCCGTTGGCGTCGGTCTCCGGGATGATGCTGTTGGCCACGTTGGCCAGGGTTTGGGCAAAGTCGTTGAGCTGGTCCTTGTAGTAGAGGAAGCCCCGCTCGGTGCTTTCGCCGGGGTTGCGGAGGTTGGGGCCCCGGCCGTTGATGTAATCGGTGGAGGCCTTGAGGGAGCCGGCGGTAAGCTCCACCGGCTTGTTGGTGGAGATCCACCGCAGGCCCACCACGCCGGTCTCCTTGCTTTGGGTCATCTCCATCTTGTCGTACTTGGTGCCGGTAACGGCCATCTGGCCGTTTACCTCCACGTTGATGGTGCCATCCACGTTGGAGGTGTAGTGGATATCGGCGTATTTGGAGAGCTCGTCAAGGAGCTGGTTGCGCTCGTCGTAGAGCTCGTTGGGCCCAAAGTAGGGGTTGTACTGGATGGAGCTGGCGTCGTCCAGAATCGCCTTGTTCAGCTCGGCGATCTTTTGCAGCTTGATGTTTACCTCCTGGACCGAGACCTCCAGGTCGTAGATCTGCTGGTTCCGGGCGCTCTCCAGCTTGGAGCTGATCTGCTGGAGGGTTTGGGTCAGGTTCTTAAAGGAGGAGAGGACGATGTTGGCGTGGGTCTCCGAGTAGGCGTGGGTGGAAAAGCTCTGGAGGGCGTCGCTCATGGCCATGATGCTGGCCCGCAGCCCGGTATCGGTGGTGGGGTTGTACTCGTTGAGGGCGGACTGGATGTCCCGGAGGATGGTGGTGGACTGGTCGTAATAGCCCACGTCCGCGCTCTCGTCCCGGAAGCGCTTATCCAGGTAAACGTCCCGGATTTGGGCAACGCCGGTGATGTCCACGCCCTGGCCGGCCCCCCCCACCTTGCTGGAGGAGTAGCGGTTGCGGAAGCTGTCCGGCGCCACCGACACCTGGGTGATCCGCTGGCGGGTGTAGCCCACCGAGTCCCAGTTGGTGAGGTTGTGGCCGGTGATGTCCAGGCCCTTTTGGGCGGTGTTGATGCCCTTTTTGGCGGTTTCAAATCCTAAAAAAGTTGGCCGAATCATGGCTGTTCCCCCTAAGTTAAATCTTTGCTTCAAAGACCGATGTGCCCGTAACGCCCGCCGGCTTGGCTTTGCCGGTGGGGGTGTAGGGGGCGGCCTTGACCTCGTCCTTTACCCCCAGGAGCTTCATGCCGTCCTGGGCAAAGGCGATGGACTTTTCGTTAAAGTACTTGATCTCCCGGACAGCCCGTTCAAACCTGCCGGAAAGCTCCCGAAAGGCCTCCTGCTCCGGCCCCGCGAGCCGGCCCAGGATCTCCCGGAAGCTGAGGCCGCCCAAGCCGGCCGCCTCCTGCTCCTGCTCCCGCTGCTCCTCCAGCTGGGTCAGCCGCATATTCATGGCCTGCTGGCGGGAGACGATCTTATCCATCTGCTTGTGGTCGTAGGAGAGCATGGCGGAATATTTTTCGCTTTCGCCCTTTGCCATCTCCTCCAGGAAATCCACATATCCCTTTAGAAATTCATGGAATTTTTCGTACTGCAAACCGTTATCCTCCTGCGTTAGGCCACAAAGTGCCGGATGACGGCGTCCACCAGCTCCCCGGTGGGGACACGGTAGCTCCCGGACTGCACCGCCCGGCGGAGATCCTCGATCCGCTCCGGGGAGGCAGGCTCCCGGATCTCGGCCATAATGCTGCGGGAAAGCTGCTCCGCCTCCATCTTGCGGGTGCCCTCGTGGCTGATCTGGATCTGGTCGGTATTGCCGGCCTTCAGCGCCCCGCCCTCGGGGTACTGGCCGGTCCGCCGGGGGGAATGGGTGTGGTCGGATATTCTGTTATATGCCTGGTACGCGGCTGCTGGGTTGATTTTCATAGCTGGTCCCTCCCCCGGGTAATTCCGGTGTTTCGATTGCTTTCTTATACTCTTTATTCGTCTGTCTTTGGAAAAACTAAAGCGCTTCTCCGGTTTTTCCTGGCAGGGGGGACCCTGGGGCCCCGGGGCCTTTTTGCGCCGGCGGGGGGATTTTCCCCTTGCCGCTGTCCTTTGGGGGCGCACAAGCCGCCGCCGGGATTATGCCCTCCCAGTACGCCCGCCCCCCTCTTGACAACTGCCCCCGGATCCCTTATAATCATTATTGACCAACGGTCAATAACTACAATAACGGAGGTGGCGGGATGGCGCGGCCGGTAAAAAAGCCGCCGGAGCAATGGCGGGAGGCCATTCTGGCGGCGGCAAAGGAGCTGTTTTTGGAAAAGGGGTTCGAGGCGGTGTCGGTGGCCGAGATCATGGCTCGGGCCAGGGGGGCCAAGGGGATGTTCTACCGCTGCTTTGGCAGCAAGGAGGAGCTGATGCAGGCGCTGGGGGACCGGGCCTTTTTGGAGAACAACCCCTTTGACGCCGTCCGGGAGCGCCGGGACCTGAACGGGCTGGAAAAGATGCGGCTGGTGCTGGAGCTGTTCCAGCAGGAGGGGAGCCGCAACAGCCTCAACCTCCAGTCGGCGCCGATTTTGAAGGACCCCCGGATCCTGGCGGCGGCGGTGGCCAACAACCGCCGGGTGCTCACCCCCCTTTGGCTGGAGCTGCTCCGGGAGGGGGTGGCGGACGGCTCGGTCCAAACCCAGTACCCACAGGAGCTTGCCCAGCTGCTGCCCCTCATCGATTTCTGGCTGCTGCCCAGCGTCTTCCCCGCCAGCCCGGAGGAAATACGGCACAGGTACCGGTTTGTGGTCCAGGCCCTGGCCGCAATGGGGCTGCCCCTGCTGCCGGAAGCCTTCCCGCCCCTGGGGGAGGAGATCCTGTCGGCCCTGCCGGCAGCGGAAGGGGGGGAGGAACGATGAGCCGTTCCTCCTCCCGGAGCCTCCGGCTGCTGGTCCTTGGCCAGGCCAGCTCCCTTTTTGGCAGCGCCATCCTGCAGCTGGCCCTGGCGATGTATGTTTTGGAGGCCACCGGCTCGGCCGCCGTCTTTGCCGGGATGCTGGCCGCCGCCGGCGTCCCCTCCCTGCTGCTGGCCCCCCTGGGCGGGGCGGTGGCGGACCGGGCGGATAAGCGGCGGATGATGGTAACGCTGGACCTGCTGAACGGCCTTTTTTCGGCGGTGGCGGCGGTGCTGCTGCCCCGGTGGCAGGGGCTGGCGGTGGCCGGGGGGCTGCTGGTGGCCCTCTCGGTGCTGGGCGCCTTTGAAACGCCGGTGGTCCAGAGCTGCCTCCCCGCCATCCTCTCCGGGGACAGCTTGGTCCGGGGCAACGCCGCGGTAAGCCAGACCGCCGCTGTGGCCGCCCTGGCCGCTCCGGCCCTGGGGGGCGCCCTCTACGCCGCTTTGGGCATCGGCCCGGTCCTTTGGGCCAGCGCCGCCTGTTTCCTCCTCACCGCCCTTTTGGAGTGCTTCCTCCAAATCCCGGCCCCGGCCCGCCGGACAGGGGAGGCGCTGCTCCCCGCCCTTTGGGAGGACAGCAAAAAGGGGATCCGCTACCTCCGCCGGGAGGGCGCGGATCTCCTTGGGATGCTGCTGCTGGCGGCAGCGGGCAACTTTTTTGTCACCGGGGCGGTGGTGGTGGGCCTGCCCTACCTCACCCGGAGCGTCCTTGCCCTGGGCCCCGGCTGGTACGGCGGGGCCCAGAGCGCCATGGCGGCTGCTGCCATCGCCGGCAGCGCCTGGGCCGGGCTGACGGCCAGAGGGCCGCGGCCGGGGCGGCTCTCCCGGCTCTTTGCCGCAATCGGGGCCGCGCTGCTGCCGGCGGGGGTGCTCTTTCTATTCCCCGCCGGCCCGGGACTCCGGTACGCCGGGCTGGTCCTCTCCTGCTGCGGGATGCAGTGGGCGGTAAGCGCCTTTTCGGTCCTTGCCGTCTCCCTGATCCAGCAGCGCACCCCCATGGCGATGATGGGCCGGGTGATGGCCTGCGTCTCCGCCGCCACCCTCTGCGCCCAGCCCCTGGGGCAGCTGCTCTACGGCCTGCTGTTTGACGGCTTCCGGGAGCTTTCGGCCCTTGTTCTGCTGCCCACCGCCGGGGCGGTGTGGGCGCTGGGCACCGCCTTGGGGGGCTTTCTCCGGCGGATGGAGGAGGACTAAACGCTTCGTCAGAGCCTATTCAGGCGCTTAGTGGCGATCCTGCTGGCACTCCAGCACCGCGCCGGTGGCGCCGTCGATGGTGTACTCGTACTCGGTGGAGCCCTGCCAGAAGTCCACGTCATATTCCAGCCGGCCGTCGTCGTAGTCCCGGTCCACGGTAAGGCCGGTGACGTCCTTCTCCTTCAGGCCGGCGTGGGCCAGGGCCGCCGCCTTGGCCCCCTCCGCCCCGATGTCCCCGGTCCCGCCGCCGTGGCCGGCCCCGTGGCGCTCCCCCTCGTACTCCAGCACCTCGCCGGTGACGCCGTCGATGGTGTACTCATGCTCGCTGGAGCCCTGCCAGAAGTCCACGTCGTATTCCAGCCGGCCGTTGTCGTAGTCCCGGTCCACGGTAAGGCCGGTGACGTCCTTCTCCTTCAGGCCGGCGTGGGCCAGGGCCGCTGCCTTGGCCCCCTCCGCCCCGATGTCCCCGGTCCCCCCGGCCCCGTGGCCCTCCTTCTCGTACTCCCGCACCTCGCCGGTGGCCGCGTCCACCGTGTACTGATACTCGGTGGAGCCCTGCCAGAAATCTATGTCGTACTCCAAGCGGCCGTTGTCGTACTCCCGGTCGATCTTCATACCGGTGGCATCCTTCTCCTGGATCCCGGCGTGGGCCAGCGCCGCCGCTTTGGCGGCTTCCGCCCCAATGTCCCCGGCGGCGGGG
>JAAWGY010000066.1 GCA_022795575.1 Angelakisella sp.
GAACGCCCATGTGCGGCGCGTCCGGGAGAAAATCGAGGCAGACCCGTCAAAGCCGGTGTCCTTGCTGACAGTCAAAGGGCTGGGCTATAAGCTGCTGGCAAGGAAATAACCGATGAAAGCATTTGGAAAATATATCTCAAAATATCTTCTCTCTTTTTTTGCCTTTGCGCTGGTTCTCTTGCTCATCAACATTTTGGCGTTTGCCTTGACGTTCAGTGGCATCGTGTCCAAAGAATACGGTACGGCATCTCCGGCAAATATGTTGGAGGCCGTGGCCGCTGATTTGTCGGCATCCGGCATATCAGAAGAAACGGAACAAGCGTTAGACAGCAATCATATTTGGGCTATGCTGCTGGATGTAAACGGAGTTTGTGATTGGTCTGTATCTTTGCCGGAGGAAATACCAACACAGTACACGATTCAAGATGTGGCTGTGTTCTCAAAAGGATATCTGCAAGACTATCCTGTTTTTGTACGGAACACAGATGATGGCCTGCTGGTGCTGGGCTACCCAAAGGACAGCTTTATGAAACTGACGGGAAATTATTTTCCGATACGGGCAATTAGGATTCTCCCGCTCTTTGTAACCGGCATTTTAGCAATAGACATCGTGCTTCTGTTTTTGGTCTACTACTTCTCAAAAAGAAAGATTGCCAAAAATACGGAGCCGATTATGGTCTCTATCAAAGCACTGTCTACTGGCAAACCTGTTGATTTATCCATTCGAGGCGAGTTGTCGGAAATTGCGGATAGCGTCAATCAGGCGTCCCAGGTGTTGAGCAGACAGAACCAGGCCCGTGCCAACTGGATCAGCGGCGTTTCCCATGATATACGCACACCACTTTCGATGATTATGGGATATGCCGGACGAATTGCCGGCGACACGGCAACCAGCGGAGAAATTCAGCAGGAGGCAGAAATCATTCGGGCGCAGAGCGCAAAAATCAAAGACTTGGTGCAGGACTTGAATTTGGTATCGCAGTTGGAATACGAAATGCAGCCGCTCCATAAGGAGCCGGTACGCCTGTCCAAACTGTTGCGCTCCTATGCGGCGGATTTGCTTAATGCGGGTATCAGTGAGAAACATTCCATCGAGGTTGAAATTTCTTCCGAAGCGGAAACCGCAGTTATAGACTGTGACGCCCGATTGATCTTGCGGGCTATCGGTAACTTGGTGCAGAACAGCATCAACCACAATCCGCAGGGGTGCGATATTTTCCTGTCCCTTGATTGTTCATCGGAAGATGTTTCAATCACAGTTGCGGACAATGGCGTGGGTATGTCCGCTGAGAAAATGCGGGAGCTGGAAGAAAAACCGCACTATATGGAAAGCACCGATGAACGGCTGGACTTGCGGCATGGGTTGGGGCTATTACTGGTAAGGCAAATCGTGGAAGCACACAGCGGGGCAATGAAAATGGAAAGTGCGCCACAGAGTGGATATAAGGCGGTTTTGACATTTCAGAAAGCAATTTAGTGAAATGATACTTCTTGTGAAAAAATTATAGATGCCTGCCTTTGGTAGACATTCCCACATCTCCCATGCCCCCATTAACGCAAGGGGCAGAGAAGCGATAATGAGGGGAACACTAACAGAGCAAGCATATGCGCTGGAAGTATTACTATGCCTGCCTGCTGTTCCTCTACTCCGCCGTGGCAGGGACGGTGATCAACCGGATCCTTTACCGCAAGACCCATAACGTGTTTGTAGGGCCGGTGGTGTACGGCACACTGGCCACCATTTTCAGCACCGCCTGTATGATGGTGCCCGATTACATCTACTAACCGGAGGGCCCGGTTCAAGGCCTCCCGGCGCGCCGGGAGCTTTTGAACAGGCGCTGTTTTTTCGCCCAAAGCACCGGTTCCGGGCCGCGGGGGGTGCGCCTGGAGAGAAAAAGCAGTAAAAGCACAACCCGCCAACCCGGTCCCGCAAAAATGTTTTTTCGAGGTTATTTGTTGAAATTCCTTCCCTTATGTGATACACTAAATATGTTTTTATCGCCCGGTTCTGTTGCCCGAAACGCGCGGAATGGCAGGTGCTTGGGGAAGCGCCGGAAAAGCCTGGCGGCTACCCTTGCAGGCACGTCCAGCCGGCCATCGGTGCTGCGGGGGCGGCTTTTTTCTGCCGGCGGGAAGAACCCGCCCGGGCGGTGTGTCAGGGGATCCTGGTGGTGGCGTGTCCCGAAGCGCCCGGCACCCTGACCTTCGGGAGATACCACAGGCTTTTTGGGAAGGGAGTTTGATGATAGCATGGCGTTGATGTGTGCCAAATGCGGGAATACCATGGTGGAGGGGGCCGCCTTCTGCCCCCATTGCGGCGAAAGGGTGGCGGGCGGAGACGCCGGGCCGGGCCGGCTGATCTACCAGGCGGAGGTAAAGCGGCCCCTCCGGCCAGCAGGGAAGCTGATGGTCTACAGCGACAGAACCGAGTATGTGACCAGCAGCGTCCAGAAGGCCGTCTTTAACTACACCGGCCTGGTGTCGGTTAAAAAGGGACGGCTGGAATCCATCGACTTTATCACCGAGGACGGACGCACCGAAAGCTGCCCTGTGGACCGCAAGTGCATCCACGAGGCGTTTCTGTACATCGAACAGGCGGTGCGGCCCTACCTTGCCCAGCGGAGGGAACAGCTTTTGACCCAGGGGGTGCGGTACTCCTTCCCCAGCAGCCAGGGGCTTTTGAACGACGGGGTGCTGAACCTTTCCGTCCGGCAGGCGGAGTTTAAGGCCAAATCCGGGAAGAGCGATGTTGTTCCCTACGAGGAGGTCAAATCGGTAAACGCCCCTGGGGGAACGCTGGATTTCCTGCTCTTTAACGGTGGCTCCAAGTCCTTTGCCGTGGGGAAGGAGCTGCGGGAGGAGGTGCTGGCCTTTGTCCGGGAATCCGTCGCGCCCTACCTGGCCCGGCGGAAAGAGGAGCTCCTGGCCCGGGGGATCTACTTTTCCTCCTTTGTCCCGGATGGCGGCACCGTAAACGTCCTGGCCGACCGGGTGGAGTACCAGAACCGGCTGGGGCAGGCGGAGCCTCCCGTTTTCTTCCGGGATGTGCGGGCGGTGGGCCTGTACAGCGGGGCGCTGGAGCTGGCCCTCACCGACGGAACCGCCAAAAACCTCCCGGTGGAGGAGGCCATGGGCGGCGAGGTGCTGGCCTTTGTGAGGGAGGCCATCGCGCCCTATGTCGCGGCAAGAACGGTGGGGTTTGATACCGCCTTCGGTGTCGATGAACGCCTGGAATTCAACGGCGAGCGGGGCGTTTTCCATATCCTCCGGCAAAGCGGCCGGGAGATCACCGGCGAGTGGCCTGTCGATGCCCTGCGCCGGTGCGCCTGGACCGAAAACAGGGAGCTTACCGCCCTGGGCAGCGTGGTGTCCAGCGGCATCTCCCTCTTTAAGAGCGCCACCAAAGCGGCGGGGAGCCAGCCCGCCGAGGAAGCGGAGGAGTGGATCAGCAGCGCCGGGGTGGTCCTGACCCTTTGCGGGGAGCAGGAGGCGCCGCCCCAAAGCGTCTGGTTCGGGCTCTTCCCCACAGGGCTTAGCCGGACCAACAAAAAGCTGGAACAGTACCTGGCGGAGTGGGACAGGCTTGCGGACTACCTCCGGGACCGCTGCCCCGCCTGCGAGCTGATCGAGCCCGTTCCGCCGGTGATCCCGGCGCCGGAGGTTGTGCTGCCGGAGCCCGCCGCCCTCCCCGCGGGAGAGGAGGCCGTCCGCATGGCGCCGGCCGTCGCCTCCCTGCCGGAGGCCCCCGCCCCGGAGCCGGCCGTCCCCGCCCAGTGGGAGGACCTGGGCATCACCAAGTACATCGAAGGGGTGAACCGTTTTATCGGCAACTGCCCCACCCCCATGACCATCGCCTTCCAGGGCAACCGGACAGTGGGCGGAAGCAGCATTCTAAGGATGCTGTATGACCGGCTGAAGGAGCACTATGGCGATAACCTGCTGTGGCTGAACGCCAAGCAGCTCCCCCAAGGCTGCTCCGGCGAGGAGCTGTCCCGGCTGGTGGGGAAGCGGCTGGTGGGCCTCCTCAGCGGCGAAAGCGGTGCCGCAAAGCAGACCGAGGCGCTGCTGACCAATCTGGCCGCCTTTGTCAGCGGCACCGTTGCCGGGGACAGCTCCATCGGCAAGGATGTGGTGGGGGGCTTTTTGAACCGGGACTCGGCGGATTCCCCGGAGGAGCTGGTGAGGTGCTTTGCCAGGCAGCTTGAGGAGCGGAAGGACAAGGTTGTTCTGCTTGTGGATGGCCTGAACCTGCTGGCGCCGCCCAGGGCGGTGGAGCTGCTGGAGGCGGCCCGGGATTTCCTCGACTGCAAGGGCTGCGTCTTTATCATCGCCGCCGACTACGCCGATATCCTCAGCGGCGCCCGGGAGTGCTTTAGCGAGAGCAAGGCCAAGGGCTTTTTTGACGGGCTGTTCAAAATGTCCTTCCGGGTGCCGGCCTCCAGCTACAATATGCAGGGCTATGTAAGGAGCAAGGTGGAGGGCCTTGGCATCCGGACTGAGGACGAGGCCGAGCAGGAGCTTTACGGGGCGCTGGTTCAAGCCTCGGTGGGGCGGGATACCGAGGCCATCGACCGCCTCTTTGTCTCCTTCCAGCTGCTCCAGGACATGACCGGGGAGGACATCTACGTCAACCGGTACAAGCGGCTGGCCCTTTTTGCCATGCTGTGTATGCAGACCCGGTTCCGGGCCGCCTACGACTACGCCATGGAGCGGAAGGACAGCGTGACCCCCGAGTTTTTGGCCGGCCTCTGCGGCGAATCGACCCAGCCCTGGGATACCGAGCAGCAGCAGGAGGAGCGGGAGGCCTACCGGAGCTTTGGCCGTGTGCTGGCCCGGGTGGTCAACCTGGATGACGAGGCGGCCATCTCCCAGGCGGAGTGCCAGGCCTTTGGCGACGTGCTGGAGCTTTCCGGCGTCACCTATCGTTAGTGCTGGAGGATGAAGGACATGAGCCATGTAGACGATTTGATCCGGCTGTGCCAGGGGCACACCGTTTATATCCAGACCCACAACTTTCCGGACCCGGACGCCATCGCCTCCGCCTACGGGCTCCAGGAGCTGCTGAAGGAGTACGGGGTGACGTCGGTCCTCTGCTATGACGGGAAGATCGATAAGCTGAGCGCCTCCAAGATGCTGGACACCTTCCGGCTCCGGATGCTCCCCTACCAAAGCCTGATATCGGAGCTACGGGAGACGGACCAGATCATCTGTGTGGATACCCAAAAGAACGCCGGGAATGTGACCGACTTTGTGGGGGACGAATTCGCCTGCATCGACCACCACCCCACCTTTGTCCCTGTGGAATACCGGTACCAGGATATCCGCATTACCGGGGCCTGTGCCACCCTTGTTGCCGAATATTACGCCCTGCTGGGAAAAACGCCAAGCCGCAGCGTGGCCACCGCCCTGCTGTACGGCCTTAAGATGGATACCCTCCAGTTTACCCGGGGGGTGACAGAGCTGGATATCAAGATGTTCGACTTCCTCTTCCGCTACTGCGACCAGGAGCTGCTGGCCGACCTGGAGCGGAACAACATGGAATTTTCGGACCTAAAGGCCTACGGGGCGGCCATTGAGAGCATCCAGCTTTACAACAAGGTGGGTTTTTCCTGCATCCCCTTTTCCTGCCCGGACGCCCTGATCGCCATCCTGTCGGACTTTATCCTGGCCCTTATCGAGGTGGAGGTGGCGGTGGTGTTCTCCTTCCGGGAGGACGGGGCGAAGCTTTCGGTCCGCTCGGAAGACCCGCAGATTCACGCCGGGGACCTGCTCTACAAGGCGCTGGAGGGCATCGGGAACGGGGGCGGGCACTCGGTGATGGGCGGTGGCTTTATCCCCAAGGAGCGGCTGGAGGAGCTGGGGCAGTACCCCGCCGACGCCATCCGGAACCTGTTTTTGGACGCCCTGACCTGTAAAGAGGACGCATAGCCGGCACGGCAGAAAACCGAAGATACCGCAAAAAAGCACCGGTGCGATAACCGGTGCTTTCTGTTTGAATAGGGGAGAGACGATACCGGCCAAACCGCCATCATCCCCGGAAAATGTTACGAAATTGAAAATACTTAGCACTCTATGTTGACGAGTGCTAACGATGGTGCTACAATAAAAAACACAGGGAAGCAAAAATTCCCTGGTAATCCGTCCAAAACGGCAGATAATAAGAAGCCGGCCCAAAAGCCTATTCAGAATCTCCCTGCACGCCGCCTTGGCAGGTCTTTTTGCGTCCTGCCGCGTTAAAAAACCTTGCAATACAGCAAGTATTCCTGCGGTTTTTTGCCTTGCAGGACACAAAAATCCCTGCCAATTCGGCGCACCGGGAGATTCTGAATAGGCTCTAACCGCTGGCAAAAGGAGGTCAGCACCCTATGAACGCACAGAAGTTTACCCAAAAATCGTTGGAGGCCATCCAGCTGGCCCAGGATATCGCCCTAAAGCGTGGGAATATGCAGATCGAGCAGCCCCATCTCCTGCTGGCCCTGCTCACCCAGGAAAACGGCCTCATCCCCCAGCTGCTGACAAGGATGGGGGAGGACGCCCAGGCCTTTACCCGGGAGGTCCGGGAGCTGGTGGCCGGCCTGCCCGCCGTCAGCGGCAGCGGGCGGGAGCCCGGCAAGGTCTACGTCTCCGCCGAGGTGGACAAGAACCTCATCGAATCCGAGGCCCAGGCCGCGGCCATGAAGGACGACTTTGTCTCGGTGGAGCACCTCTTCCTGGCCATCCTGGAGGCCCCGTCCTCCCCGGTAAAGCGGCTGCTGGATGCCCGCCGCGTCACCAAAAACAGGTTCCTTTCCGCCCTGGCCGCCATCCGGGGGAGCCGCCGCGTCACCACCGATACCCCGGAGGACACCTATGATGTCCTGGCAAAGTACGGCCAGGACCTGGTGGAGCTGGCCCGCGGCCACAAGCTGGACCCGGTCATCGGCCGGGATAACGAGATCCGCAACGTCATCCGCATCCTCAGCCGCAAGACCAAAAACAACCCCGTCCTCATCGGGGAGCCCGGGGTGGGCAAAACCGCCATCGCCGAGGGGCTGGCCCAGCGCATCGTGGCCGGGGACGTCCCCCAAAACCTCCGGGAGCGGAAGATCTTCAGCCTGGACATGGGGGCCCTGATCGCCGGCGCCAAATTCCGGGGGGAGTTTGAGGAGCGGCTGAAGGCGGTGCTGGAGGAGATCCGGCGCAGCGAGGGGCGCATTATCCTCTTTATCGACGAGCTGCACACCATTGTGGGGGCGGGCAAAACCGAGGGCAGCATGGACGCCGGCAACCTCCTAAAGCCGCTGCTGGCCCGGGGGGAGCTCCACTGCATCGGGGCAACCACCCTCAACGAGTACCGCCAGTATATCGAAAAGGACGCCGCCCTGGAGCGCCGCTTTCAGCCGGTGATGGTGGCGGAGCCCACGGTGGAGGACACCGTCTCCATCCTCCGGGGCCTCAAGGAGCGGTACGAGGTGTACCACGGGGTGAAGATCACCGACCAGGCCCTGATCACCGCCGCCGTCCTTTCCCACCGGTACATCAGCGACCGCTTTTTGCCGGATAAGGCCATCGACCTGGTGGACGAGGCCTGCGCCATGGTCCGCACCGAGATGGACTCGATGCCCACCGAGCTGGACGAGATCAACCGCCGCATCATGCAGCACGAGATCGAGGAAACCGCCCTGAAAAAGGAGGACGACCGCCTTTCCCGGGAGCACCTCGCCCAGCTCCAGAAGGACCTTGCCGAGCTGCGGGCCCGGTTTGCGGAGATGAAGGCCCGGTGGGAGAACGAAAAAACCGCCATCCAAAGCGTCCAAAAGCTCCGGGAGGAGATAGAGGCGGTAAACGCCGACATCGAAAAAGCCCAGCGGGAGTACGACCTCAACAAGGCCGCCGAGCTAAAGTACGGCCGCCTGCCCGAGCTACAGAAGCGCCTTGCCGACGAGGAGGAGAAGGCGGAGGAGCGCCAGCGGGAGAGCGGCGGCGACCGGCTGCTGCGGGACAAGGTCACTGACGAGGAGATCGCCAAAATCATCGGCCGCTGGACCGGGATCCCGGTAAGCCGCCTGATGGAGGGGGAGCGGGAAAAGCTGCTGCGGCTGGGGGAGATCCTCCACCAGCGGGTAATCGGCCAGGACGAGGCGGTGTCCAGGGTGACAGACGCCATCCTCCGCAGCCGGGCCGGCATCCAGGACCCGGGGCGGCCCATCGGCTCCTTCCTCTTCCTGGGGCCCACCGGCGTGGGCAAAACCGAGCTGGCCAAGGCCCTGGCCCAGTCCCTCTTTGACGACGAAAAGAACATGGTCCGTATCGATATGTCCGAATATATGGAGAAGTACTCGGTAAGCCGCCTCATCGGGGCGCCTCCGGGATATGTGGGCTATGAGGAGGGGGGCCAGCTCACCGAGGCGGTGCGCCGCCGCCCCTACAGCGTCGTCCTCTTTGACGAGATCGAAAAGGCCCACCCCGATGTCTTCAACGTCCTGCTCCAGGTGCTGGATGACGGGCGGATCACCGACAGCCAGGGCCGGACGGTGGACTTTAAGAACACCATCATCATCCTCACCTCCAACCTGGGCAGCCAGCTAATCCTGGAGGGCATCGGGGAGGACTGCGAGATCAGCCCTGCCGCCCGGGGGCAGGTGGAGCAGCTTCTGAAGCAGAGCTTCCGCCCCGAATTCCTCAACCGGCTGGACGAGATCGTCTTCTACAAGCCCCTTACCCGCCAGGAGATCACCGGGGTGGTGGAGCTGTTGCTGGAGGGGCTGCGGGAGCGGCTCCGGGAAAAGCAGCTGAAGCTACAGATGACCCCCGCCGCCCGGGACTACGTCGTGGAGGCCGGCTACGACCCCATCTACGGCGCCCGGCCCCTAAAGCGCTTTTTGCAGTCCCGGGTGGAGACCATGGTGGCCCGGGAGATTATCGCCGGAACGGTATCCCCCGGCAGCTGCCTGGTCATCGACAGCCAGGACGGGCGGCTGGTGCTGAAAAAGGAGGAAGCCCAATGAAACGATACCTTGCGCTGCTGATGGCGGCAGTCCTTGTCCTCTCCCTCGCCGCCTGCGGCAGGGAGAAGGCCCCGCCCCCCATGGCCTCCCAGGGCGTCCCCGTTTCGCCCCCCGGCAGCGGGAGCCCCGAGAGCTCCTCCGGTGACGGGGGCTCGGAGTCCTCCTCCGCCTCCGACGGGCCGGACCTCGCCGCCACCGGGGTACGGATTGGAATGCAGGTGCAGGAGTACCCGGGGAACGGATACGCCCAGGCGGTGGAGATCCCCCTGCTTACCGGCCAGGGGCCGGGGGTGGAGGTGGCCAACACCCCCTTCCGCCAGCAGGCGGAGGAGCGGCAGCGGCTGCTAAGCCAGGGCTCCGGGGAGCTGCTGGAGATACGCGCCTACCCCTTCACCCGGGAGGACTGGGTCCAGGTGCTCACCACCACCCTCCGCTATGAGAGCGACGCCACCATCCGGGTGGAATCGGCCAACTATGACGCCAAAGGGGGGGCCTTTGTCACCCCGGCCCAGGCCCTGGAGCGGCTTTCGCTGACGGCGGAGGGGCTGGAGCAGCGGCTGATGGCCCAGGACCTACAGCCGGAGGAGTACCAGACCGAGCTGCTCCACCTCTGGCAGCCCTCCGCCTTCTATGTCCGGCAGGACGGCAGCATGGTCTTCTTTTTCATCGCGGAGTTTTTGATTGTGGGCAACCCCGACGCCATGGGGCCCCGGACGCTGGTATGCTACGACAGCGCCCGGGGGGAGTTTTCCCTTGGCGCCCCGGGGGAGCTCCTGACAGGGGAAGGGCCGGATACCTTGTCCCCGCCTCTATAGCAACCATCAAAATTGTCGACACCCATCTGGACGGCAGCTTTCCCAGCTGCCTTTGTCCCAAAAACTTGAAAGCCATCAAGGCTTCCTGCGTT
>JAAWGY010000067.1 GCA_022795575.1 Angelakisella sp.
CGGGGGGTCACTTTCTGGTTCGCCAGAAAGTAACCAAAGAGCGACCAGGGCTGCGCCCTGGACCCGACGGCCAAA
This sequence comes from Angelakisella sp., assembly GCA_022795575.1. GTDB lineage: Bacteria > Bacillota > Clostridia > Oscillospirales > Ruminococcaceae > Angelakisella. Next base: position 76 of record JAAWGY010000067.1, read on the forward strand.
GGCGTCAGTCGCTTGGGGGGCGCTTCCTTTACGCCGCCTGGACCGCTTGGGCCCGGTTCTTCTGCTTGGGTGACAGCCTCAATCTCAACGTGTGGTTGCTCGATGCTTGGTTGGGCGGCTGGCACTGCGGGGGGGCAGGTTTCAACGGCCTTGCGGGGGGAGCGTTATGGCCCGCTCCCTCCTTCCGGTTGGCCTGATAAGGTGCCTCCGGCGGATCTAATTCCCTGCGGGGGGATGCCCTCCCTTCGGTCGGGTGGGGCCTCCGGCGGATCTGATTCCCTGCGGGGGGTTCCCCTCCCTTCGGTCGGGTGGGGCCTCCGGCGGATCTGATTCCCTGCGGGGGGAAATCTCTCCGGCCTTCGCCTGCGGGGGATTGGTTTGGGATAGTTACTGCTTTGCGGCTTTGTTTAGTTGTAGCGGCGGGCGCGTTTTGCCTCCACCGGCCTAACCCTCCCCTCCCCCATCCACGTTTCCTTCAAGGAAAACCACACCACCGCAGCACCGTCACCCCTTGCTCCTCCTCCCACTCTTCAACCCCAAAACCAGCAAAGCACTCAGGACAACCAAAATCACCAGCCCAAAGGGCCGCAGCAGCATCCCGGAAAAATCCCCGGCGTACTGCATCAGCGCCCGGCGCAGGGCGGTATCGGCAGTCTTGCCCACCAAAAGCCCCAGCACAAAGGGTGCGATGGGGTATTGGAAGCGCTTCATCAGATACCCCAGCAGGCCAAAAACCGCCAGCTGCACCAGGGCAAAGGGGGTGTTGGTGGTGCCGTAGGCCCCAACGGCGCAGAGAACGGCAATAAAGGGCATCAGCAGATGCTCCGGCAGGGAGAGGAGCTTGATGGCAAAGGGGGCGCAGAGAAAGGCCACCACACCCAGCGCCAGCGCCGCCGCCAATAGCAGCAGGCAGAGGCCGCACAAAAAGCCGGGGGCCTCCAGCAGCAGGGTGGGACCGGGCCGGAAGCCTAAAATATACATGGCCGAAAGGAACATGGCCACCGTGGAGCTCCCCGGAATCCCCAGGGCCAGGGCGGGGATCAGCGCGCCCACCGAGCTGGCGTTGTTGGCCGTTTCGGCGGCGATGATCCCCTCCTCCGAGCCATGGCCGAACCGCTCCTTTTGCCGGGAGGTCCGCTTGGCCAGGTCGTAGGAGAACCAGCAGGCCGCCGATTCCCCGATGCCGGGGATGAAGCCGATCCACATCCCCGCCAGAACCGAGCGCAGGATGTTGACACCGTTTTTGAGAAGCACCGGCAGGTTGACCCGGGGGAACCCCACCTCCTCCCACACCCGGGCGGACGGGGGCTTGCCAAGGGTGTACAGCACCTCCCCAATACCAAAAAGGCCCAGCATGGCCACCACGCTGTCCACCCCGGAAAGGAGCTCCGGACGGCCGAAGGTGAAGCGCAGCACCGACTGCACCCCGTCGGCGCCGCACATGGCGACAAAGCAGCCGCCCAGGGCCGAAAGCCAGCCCCGGGCCCGGCTTGCCCCGGAAAGGGATCCGCAGACCAGCAGCCCGAAGAGGCAGAACAGGAAGGTCTCCCAGTCGCCGAACTTGAGGGCGATGGCGGTGATAAAGGGCTGTATCAGAAAGATCAGTACGGTGGCGGCAACGGTGCCGATGACCGAGGCGGCCACCGAATACCCCGCCGCCTCCCGGCTTTTCCCCTGGCGGGAGAGGGCGTAGCCGTCGATGCAGGTTGCCGCCGCCGCGGCGGTGCCGGGGATGTTCAGGAGGCTGGCGGTGATGCCCCCGGAGCCCACCGCCGCCACAAAGATCCCCACCAGCAGGGCCAGCCCCTGGGCCGGCGGCAGCTTAAAGACGATGCCCAAGCAAAGGGCCATCCCCATGGTGGGGCCAAGGCCGGGCATTACCCCCACCAGAAAGCCGCAGACCGTCCCCAGCAGCAGGAAAAGCCAAACCATCGGCTCCCCCAGGTACTGAACCGCCGCCTGGGGAAGAAAAAGCCATTCAGAAAACATCAGCCGTTCCCCCCTTCTACATCAGCCGCAGCCGCAGCAACCCGGGGATAAGCCACAGGGCCACCGCCCCATACAGCAGCGCCAGCCCAACCAGCAGCGGCAGGCGCTGCTTCTCCCCACGGCCCCAAAGGACCAGCATCACCAGCAGGTAGGCCATGGTGGGCAGCAGGAAGCCCCACGCCGCAGTCGCTACCAGGTAGACCGTCGTAATCAGGGCCGGCATCCACCCCCGCCCCGCCGGGACCGCCGCCTCTGTCCGCACCCTGCCCCGCCACAGGGCCACGGTGTGGCCAACGCCAACGGCGGTTATTGCTACCGAGAGCAGCAGCGGCAGCGCCCTGGCCTGGGCCAGCAGCCCCGCCGTCCCCGGGACAGAGACCGGATTATCCGGGATGGTCAGGGAGAGGAGCAGGAACAGCACCCCCACGGCCGTAACCACCAGCCCCTCCCCTGCCCGGCTCAGCTTTTCCCGTATCATCAGCAAAACCTCCCTCCGGTCACTGGGGCCAGGGCGTCAGCCCCTCCCCCTTGCCGCCGGGCCAGGTGAGCTCGTCGACGCGGGGGATGCCCAGGTCCGCCGGGGAGACGCCCTCCGCCGTCATCCCCAGGTCGTAAAGCCCCCAGGTGTAGATGGACTCCAGCCGGGCGCACATCTCGTCGCTGGCTTCCCCGACAGCACAGACGGAGGTTAGGCTTTTGGAGGCGCAGAACTCCTTCCAGGCGTCGGTCTCCACCGCCTGCTCAAAGGCCGCGCGCAGCTCCGCCACCACCTGTGCGGGGGTATCCCGGGGGATCCGGAAGCCCCAGTACAGCAGCCCCTGTAGGCTCTCCAGCTCCGGGTAGTCTGTCAGCATGGAGGGGGCCTCGTACCGCCCCTTTGCCGACTCCACCGGGAGGGGGGCGGCGTCACAGACGCCCAGGATGCGGATGTCCCCGCTTTGGGCCAGGTCCAGGATATCGGAGGCGCCGCACCAGGACCAGGCAACCTCCTTGGCCACCACCTTGACGGCGGCGGCCCGGCCCCCGTCGTAGGGCACCGAGCTGCCGGAAAGGCCCAGGGTATCCAGCATCAGCTGGCCGGTAAGGTGGTTGATGGAGCCCAGGCCGGCATTGCCCCACCGCATCCGGGGATCCGCCTTGATGGCGTCAAAAAGCTCCCCGCAGCTTTGGTAGGGGGAATCCCCCGCGACAAAAAGCACATAGGGGGAGGTGGCGGCGTAAAAGCCGTAAAAATCCTCCCACCCCAGGTCGGCGTACTTGAGACACCGCCAGCCGGAGACGGTGTGGGCCACATCCCCCAGCCAGGTGCGGCCATCGTGCTCCGCGGCGTACATCTGCTGCCCGGCAATGGAGCCGGAGCCGCCGGTGATGTTCACCACCGAGATTTCGGTCCCCAGCAGCTCCCCCATAATGGCGGCAAGCTGCCGGTTGGCGGTATCGGCGGTGCCGCCGGCGGTGTAGGCCACATCGATGGTAATCCCCCGGCCGGGCCAGGCCTTTTCGGCGCCGGCGCCGGCGCCTCCGCCGCACCCGGATACCAGAGCCAGGACCAGCGCCAGGGCCAGCCACTGCTTTTTCATACTCGTTTCCTCCTTTGACTTGGGATAACGATACTTTTCGTCCGCAGGCTGCCAAAGGCAAGCGGAGGCCAGATCCTGCCAGATCTGGCCCCCGCCGGTGATCACAGGGCGTTTACCGCCCGCTCCAGCCGATCAAGAGCTTGCTCCAGCGTAGCTCTGGGACAGGCGATGTTCATCCGCATATGGCCCAGCCCTCCTTGGCCAAAGGTAACGCCGTCGTTGAGGCCCAGCTTTGCCTTTTCAAAGAAGAACCTTTTCAACTCCGGCTGGTCCATCCCCAGCTCCCGGCAGTCCAGCCACATCAGGTAGGTTGCCTCCGGCACGGTCATTTTAATCCGGGGGATCCTGGTCTTCAGGGCGTCCATCAGCAGGTCCCGGTTGCCCTGGAGGTAGTCCATCAGTTGGTCGGCGTAGTAGTCGCATTGGGTATAGGCGGTGATGAAGGAGATCATCCCAAAGATGGTGCGGCCATAGTTTTTGTTGCTGACGATGGTGGACTGGATCTCATCCCGCAGCCGCTGGTTGGGGATGATGGCCGCCCCGGTGCGGAAGCCGGCGATGTTGAAGGTCTTGCTGGGGTTGATCATCACGATGCAGTTATCGGCAAAATCCTGGCGGATGGAGCCGAAGGGGATGTGCCGGTAGCCCTGATAGGTGAGGTCGCAGTGGATCTCGTCCGACATAACGATGACATTGTGCCGGAGGCAGAGCTCGCCGATCCGGGTAAGCTCCTCCAGGGTGTAGCACCGCATGGCGGGGTTGTGGGGGTTGCAGAGGAAGAGGAGCTTCGCCTTGGGATCGGCCAGCTTTTTCTCCAGGTCCTCAAAGTCGATCTGGTATCTCCCCTCGGCGTCCTGGCGCAAGGGGTTTTCCACCACCTTGCGGCCGTTGTTCTGGATGATGGCAGGGAAGGGTGGGTAGATGGGGGGCTGGATGACGATATGGTCCCCGGGGTGGCTGAAGGCCCGCACTGCGTACATCAGGAAGGGCAGCACGCCGTTGGCATATTTCACCCAGTGGGGGTCGATCTCCCAGCCAAAGCGGACCTCCTCCCACCGGGCGGCGGATTCCTCAAAGGCAAAGGATTCCACCGGATAGCCGTAGCAGGGATGCTCGGCCCGCTCCCGGATGGCGGCGGCAATCTCTGCCGGGACGGCAAAGTCGGTGTCCGCAATCCACATAGGGATGACGTCGGCGGGGTAGGACGCCGCCTCGTACTTCTTGCAGTCGGAGCCGCGACGGTCCACCTGCTGGTCAAAATCATGTCGCATAGTGTTGTTTTCCTCCTTTTATGGTACGGTCAAGGATTTTGCGGTCACATCATCCCAAAAACCACATAGGAGGCGATGATGGTGACGATATAGCCAAAGGTCATGGGCAGGATGTTGCGCTTGCAGACAACGTTGGTATCCAGCTCCGCCATGCCGCTGACGGCGATCATGCCGCCGCAGAAGGGGGAGAAGCAGCGGCCCAGGCCGCCGGCCAGGTGCATGGGCACCACCAGCAGGGCGGTGTTGGCGCCCAGGGTGTTGGCGATGTTGGGGGCCAGGGGGCCAAAAGCGAACCAGGGGGCGTTGCCGCTACCGGTAAGGATAGCGGTACCAAAGACGATGAGGCTGAGGCCCACCGCGGCAATGAGGGCCGCGCCGTTGAGGCTGGCGCAGAGGTTGGCAAGAACATCAATCCCCTTAAGCTGCTTGATGGCCTCGGCAAAGACGCCGGCAGCCGAGATCAGGACGATAATCTTGTGGAAGTAGCCCCCCATCCAAACCCAAACGTGGTTGAGGTTTTCCACAATCATGCTCATATCCTTGCGGACGATCAGGTCCACAATAAAGAAGAGGAAGTAGCAGATGATGTGGGCGGTGATAACGTCCATCTTGACGCCGTCCACAAAGCTGAAGACCACCACCAGTGTCAGGGGAATCAGGGGGAAGAGGCCGTAGAAGCCGGGGACCTGGCTGTCGGCGGCTTCTACCTGGGAGGTCTCCATAGGCGTAAGCCCGCCAAACTCCTTGCGGTCCATGTAGCTAAAGTAGACGGCGTAGAACACCGCGATGGACAGGATGACCACCGGGCCGATGATCCCTTCGTAGTTGACAAAGAACTCCATGGGGGTGGTGTTCATAATGTCCGAGGCGCCGAAGATGGTGGTGGAGTCGTTGGGGCCCAGGTCCAGGGCGCCGATGGAAACCATGACGGCGGCACAGCTCACCCTGCTTACCCCCAGCCGGGTGAGGATGGGGTACATGGTGGCCATAAACAGCAGCCCCAGGGCAATCTGGCTGGTGATGAAGATCTTCAGCACCGCGCCCACGATGTAGACCAGGGCCAGCACCACATAGGGGTTCTTCAGCTTGGTGAGCCCCTTGCCCGCCACGGTGGCCAACACGTCGGCGGCCTTAACGTGGTTCATCAGCATCACATAGCCGCCGATCATCATCAGGCGGATTCCGGTGCCCCCGATGGTGCTGACGAACTTGCCACGGACCACGTCCAGCACATCCAGCCACACACTGCCGGTGGTGGAATCCCCCAGGACCGAGGTCCCGTTGAGCATCGTGGCGACAAACAGCCCGATGACGCCCAGGAAGAGAAAGACCAGCTTGGAGTCCATCTTCTTCAGGATCATGGCTGCGGCGGCTGCAATCAGCAGCGCTGTGAGCAACACATACACAAAATCCATAAACTAACCTCCTTCTCAATTCAACATACGTCATATGACATATGTCTTGCTTTTAAGTATAATCTTTCGTAAAAGCCAACGCAATTGATAAAATGCACTAAATATATCTGTCGTTTTTGGTCATTATTTCTCCTCATAATTGCATCCAAAAAGGCAGCTCCCGGGGGCTCTCCTTGTAAGAGACCTGGGCCGCAGGGCGAAAGAAGACCTTTCCTGGCGCGTGCAGGAAGATTCCAAACAGACCCTTACAGATTTTTCCATAAATTTTTCGGAAATAAAAAGAAATATATAGAGATTTCGACAGTGATGTGGTATAATACTGGTAAAGAATTACCATTGCGGGGCCCACACCGGTCCCCCGCTGCTTTTCCCATTCTTACATAAAGGAGCAACGAGCCATGAAGTATTCCCCTGTGATGAAGAAAGTGGACCTTACCGCCCAGGCGGACCGGCTGCGGGAGGACGCCTTGGCCCTGGTGGAGGAGGAGGAGTGGGACTTTCAGTCCCGGGTGATGGACGTGGTCCGGCAGGCCAAGCGGGAGCGTGTCCAGATCATCCTTCTCAGCGGCCCCACCTCCTCCGGCAAAACCACCGCCTCCCGTATCCTTGCCGACGGCCTCAGCCAGGACGGCAGCCGGTCGGGGCGGATTTCCCTGGACGACTTTTACAAGAACCGGGACCAGGCCCCCCTTTGGGAGGATGGCAGCAAAAACTTTGAGAGCATCGAGGGGCTGGATCTGGAGGCCTTTGGCAGCTGCCTGGACACCCTTTTTACCACCGGCCGGGCCCAGGTGCCCATCTTCGACTTTACCACCGGCACCCGCTCCCCCCTGACCCAGGAGCTGACCTTTGACGACGACACCTGCCTGATCTTTGAGGGGCTCCACGCCATCAACCCCCGCCTGACCCCCCTGCTGGGCAAATACCGCACCATGCGCATCTACATCAGCCTGCACAGCGACTATGTGGACCACCAGGGCAACCTGCTGCTGGACGGCCGCAGCGTCCGGCTGCTCCGCCGGCTGCTCCGAGACCGGGTGCGCCGGGGCTCCGGCGCGGACGAGACGCTGATGCTTTGGGACTATGTTCTGCGGGGGGAGGAGCTGTATATGCACCCCTACCGCCCCCTGGCCGATGTCCACATCAACTCCGCCCACAGCTACGAGCCCTTCCTTTACACCAAGGAGGGTGCCCGGATGCTGCGGGCCGTCAAGCCGGACAGCAAGCACCGGGAGCAGGTGGAGCGGATCATCCACGCCCTGGACGACCTGCCCTATCTCCCCTGGTCCGCCGTCCCCCGCAAGTCCCTCCTACAGGAGTTTATCTGCATGAGGTGACAGGACGGCGGGAAAACCGCTGTCTGCCCCCCATGGATCGATACGGCATCAGAAAGGATGGTCTGTATGAAACTGCGATTTTACGGCGCGGACAAGGAAGTCACCGGCTCCTGCCACCAGCTGGAGGCCCGGGGGAAGAAGATCCTCATCGACTGCGGCCTACAGCAGGGCGGGGACGAGCTGGACGACAACGCCTTGCCCTTCCCCGCCGGGGAGGTGGACTGTGTCCTTGTCACCCACGCCCACATCGACCACAGCGGCCGTCTGCCCCTGCTGGTGAAAAACGGCTACCACGGGCCCATTGTTGCCACCCGCCTTACCTGCGACCTGCTGCGGATTATGCTGATGGACTCGGCCCGCATCCAGGAGATGGACGCCCAGTGGAAGAGCCAGAAGCTCTCCCGGGCCGGCATTGGGCCGGTGGAGCCCCTGTACACGGTGGCCGACGCCCAGGCGGCGCTGGAGCTGCTACAGCCCTGCGAGTACGGCCAGGAGATCGCCCTATTTGACGGCATCCGGGCCACCTTTGTGGACGCCGGGCACCTGCTGGGCTCGGCCAGCATCCTGGTCACTGCCCGGGAGGCGGGGCTTACCCGGACCATCGCCTTCTCCGGGGACATCGGCAACACCGACCAGCCCATCATCCGGGACCCGGACTACATCACCGCCGCCGACTACGTGGTGATGGAATCCACCTACGGCAACCGCCTCCACGAGGGGGACGGCTACACGGTGGGGGAGCTGGCCCAGGTCATCGATGAGACGCTGGGGCGGGGGGGCAACGTGGTCATCCCCTCCTTTGCCGTGGGGCGCACCCAGGAGCTGCTCTACTACATCCGGGAGATGAAGAGCCAGCGCCTGGTCCACTCGGTGCCGGACTTCCCGGTCTACGTGGACTCCCCCCTGGCCCTGGAGGCCACCGAGATCTACTCCGGGGACCTGCGGGGCTACGCCGACGAGGAGACCATCCAGGTGCTCCAAAGCGGCTTTCAGCCCATCTCCTTCTCCAACCTCCACCTCTGCCGCACATCGGACGAATCCCGGCTGCTGAACATGGACCGGACCCCCAAGGTCATCATCTCCTCCAGCGGTATGTGCGAGGCCGGACGGATCCGCCACCACCTGAAGCACAACCTCTGGCGGCCGGAATGCACCATCCTTTTTGTGGGCTACCAGGCCAACGGAACCCTGGGGCGGCTGCTGGTGGACGGCATCTATAACATCAAGCTCTTCGGGGAGCGGATCACCGTGCGGGCACGGGTGGTAAACTTCCGGGGGATGAGCGGCCACGCCGACAAGGCGGGGCTGGAGCGGTGGATCAACGCCTTTGCCCCCAAAAAGCCCCGGCGGGTGTTTGTGGTGCACGGCGAAGAGGAGGCCGCCCTCACCTTTGCCGAGACCATCCGCTTGCAGGGCTACGACCCCCTGGTGCCGGACTTCCGGGCAGTCTACGACCTCAGCGAGGACCGGCTGGCCGATACCGGCGTCCCCGCGGCTTCCCTCCATGTCCGGGCGGCGGTACAGCGGAAGGTATCCCCGGCCTACATCCGGCTACAGCAGATGGGCCAGCGGCTGCTGGAGGTGATCCGCCACAACGAGGGCGGCGCCAACAAGGACCTCAACAAGTTTGCCGACCAGATCCAGTCCCTGGTGGACAAGTGGGACAGATAGCGCCACCGGCCGGCGGCCGGCGCCCCCGGCTCCCCTTGTGGGATGCCGGGGGCGTTCCGGTCCCGGCGGGCTGTAAAAGTCCGTTCAGAACCTCCCGGCACGTTGAATGATTACTCCCTTTTCGGAATTGTGTACCCACTGAAAACGAACCTATAAATATACATTGAAAATGGTATTTGAATATTTTATAATTAGATAGTTAAATTAATAGTATCTGCCAGAGGTGTGGAACGATGAATATGAAAGCCTATATGGTAAAAAATATTATAGGGGGGTAGATTTGCTGAATTTTAATATACATGAAAACCGCTAAAGTCCAGCTAAGAAATGTCAATAGGTAAAATGAAAAATGTTTAAAAAGTATTTTTCAAGCAGTTGATTCAAAAAAGGGTAACTTTAATAAGCCCACCCCTGTGGAAAGTTTCAAAACTCATAAAAATTTGTTAAGCTGTGCGCTGTACCTTGTCAGGATGCGCTGCCAGATACCGTTTACAGTGTTCCTGAGGAGTGATGACCTCAAACGGCTTATTGTCCCGGAGCATAGCAAAGATGAT
>JAAWGY010000068.1 GCA_022795575.1 Angelakisella sp.
GCGCAGGAATACTGTGTGTATTTCAAGATTTTTTGGCAAAGGCAGGCGGAAAATTTGCCGTCAAGATGCGTGCGGCGGCTATTGGTACAGCTTCTGAAGTTCAAGTTCAGCGGGGAAACTGTCCGGGTGACGGTGGATACTATCATCCAGCGTGGCTTTTTCATGGATGCTGGCCCGGTGGAGGATGTAATCCCGGATTCCAAGGATGTGGTCTTTTATGCGGTAACAATGGAGAAGAGAAAGACCGATGACGCATACCTTGTAACCGGAAACACAAAGCATTTTCCAAAGGTTCCTTTTGTAGTGACACCAAGAGAAATGCTGGAGATTATCAATGCGGGCAATGTCCAGGGCTGAAAAACGCTTGATGGGTCCAAACAGCGTGGCAGGAGGAAAACCGCCTGCCGCGCGTTTTTCTGTTGAAAAGCGGCGGCCGGCCCGGTATAATGGTAAGGAAAACGCTGCCCCGCCTGCGGGAGGGGCGAGGAAAGGAGGCTGTGCCATGTCGGTTTACGCCATCGGGGACCTGCACCTGGCCATAGGCAGCCCGGAGAAGACGATGGAGGTCTTCCGGGGGTGGCAGGATTACCAGCGGCGCATCGAGGAAAACTGGCGGGCATTGGTCCGCCCGGAGGACACGGTGGTGCTGGCGGGGGATATCTCCTGGGCGATGCGCCTTGCCGATGCCGGGCCGGACCTCCGCTTTTTGGACAGCCTGCCGGGCCGCAAGCTGCTGATGAAGGGCAACCACGACTATTGGTGGACCACCCGCAGCAAGATGGAGCATTTTTTTGCGGCGGAGGGTTTAACCACCCTGTTTGTCCTCCATAATAACTCGGTGGAGGCCGAGGGCGTCTGGCTCTGCGGCAGCCGGGGCTGGCTCTTTGAGGGCAGCGAAGGGTACGACCCCCTGGTGGTGGCCCGGGAGGAGGGGCGCATCCGCCGCTCCCTGGAGGCGGCGCCGCCGGACGGGGAAAAGCTGCTGTTCCTCCACTACCCCCCCCTCTACAGCGGCCAGGAGCTGCCGGAGTTCTTTGCCGCCATGGCGGACTGCGGGGTGGCGGAGTGCTACTACGCCCACCTCCACAGCAGCGGGGCGGCGTCGGCCTTCCAGGGGGAGCATCGGGGGGTGTCCCTGCGGCTGGTCTCCGCCGATTTTCTTAAATTTACCCCCCTGCGCATCCGATAGTTTACAGTTTGCCTATAGATTTCTGTCCCGGGCTGTGCTATAATACCCCCGCCGGGGAAAAACGCTGCTTTTTTTCGCAAAAAAAGCGGGGAAAATTTTGCTCCCGTCTGGAGTTTCCCGGGAGTTTGTGATATAATGGGTTGAGATTTGCGCCGGAGGGCCGGCCGCGGCCTGCTTTCCCCCCGGGAAGGGGACCGCCAACAAGAAAAAGTCAGAGAAAATTCTGATTAACATCTGGAGGAAGTAACATGAAACTGCTGAGGACCGACAAGATCGAAACCAACCTTTACGAGCTGGAGATCCGCGTGGAGGGCGGCGAGTTCAAGGAGGGCATGGACCGCTCCTATCAGAAGAACGTCAAGAAGCTCTCCATCCCCGGCTTCCGCAAGGGCAAGGCCCCCCGGGCCATGGTGATGAAGATGGTGGGCGAGGAGTACTTCTACGAGGACGCCGTCAACATGACCTATTCCGACGCCTACGACGAGGCCCTGAAGGAGGCCGGCCTGGAGCCGGTGGACCGGGCCGACGTGGAGCTCAAGGAGGTAAACGGCGAGGGCTACACCTTTGTGGCCAAGGTCACGGTCCGCCCCGAGGTTACGCTGGGCGACTACAAGGGCCTGGAGGGGGTGCGCCCCTACAGCGCCGTGGAGGACGGGGAGGTCCAGGGGGAGCTGGACCGGATGGCCGACCGCAACAGCCGCCTGATCGACGTGGACGACCGCCCCGCCGCCGAGGGGGACACCACCGAGATCGACTTTGAGGGCTTTTTGGACGGGGTGCCCTTCCCCGGCGGCAAGGGGGAGAAGTACACCCTGGTGCTGGGCTCCCACCAGTTTATCCCCGGCTTTGAGGAGCAGGTAGCCGGCCACTCCGCCGGCGAGGAGTTCGAGATTACCGTCACCTTCCCGGAGGAGTACCACGAGGAGACCCTCAAGGGCAAGGACGCCACCTTTAAGGTAAAGCTCCTGGGCATCAAGAAGAAGGAGATCCCCGCCCTGGACGACGAGTTTGCCAAGGACGTCAGCGAGTTTGACACCCTGGAGGAGCTGAAGGCCGACCTGACCAAGAAGCTCCAGGAGCGCAAGACCGCCGCCGCCGAGGAGAAGCTGGAGAACGCCCTGGTGGACGCCGCCGCGGCCAACGCCCAGATGGAGATCCCCCAGGTGATGATCGACCGCAAGATCAACGAGATGGTCCAGGACTTCGATTACCGGCTCCAGAGCCAGGGGCTGAACCTGCCCACCTACCTCCAGTACGCCGGTATGGATATGGCCGCCTTCCGGGAGGGCTTCGCGCCCCAGGCGGAGCAGCAGGTTCGGGTGAGCCTCACCCTGGAGGCCATCGCCAAGGCGGAAAACCTGGAGGCCGAGGAGGAGGCCATCGAGGCGGAGTACCAGAAGATGGCAGACGCCTACGGCATCGAGGTCGACAAGGTCCGGGGCGTGGTGGCCCAGGAGAACATCGCCCTGAACCTGCGCCTCAACAAGGCCATCGACCTTATCAAGACCACCGCCAAAGTCACCGACGCACCCAAGGAGGAGGCCGCGGAGGCCCCCAAGGAGGAGGCGCCCAAGGAGAAGGCTCCCCGCAAGCGCCGCACCACCAAGGCCAAGGCGGAGGAGGCCGCGGAGGAGTCCAAGGACGCCGAGTAACCGCTGATACAGCCTGTTTGCGACGGGAAGCCGCTGTTTTCAGTCGTGCCCCTTCCGGCACAGAATCATGGAGGTTTTAAGGATGAGTTTAGTTCCAATGGTAATCGAGCAGACCAACCGGGGAGAGCGCTCCTATGACATCTTTTCCCGCCTGCTCAACGACCGCATCATCATGCTCTGCGAGGATGTCAACGATACCACCGCGGGGCTGGTGGTGGCCCAAATGCTCTACCTGGAGGGGCAGGACCCGGAAAAGGACATCAACTTTTACATCAACAGCCCCGGCGGCTCCATTTCGTCGGGGATGGCCATCTACGACACCATGCAGTTTGTCAAGTGCGACGTAGCCACCACCTGCATCGGCATGGCGGCCTCCATGGGGGCGTTTCTCCTCTCCTCCGGGGCCAAGGGCAAGCGCTTTGCCCTGCCCAACAGCGAGATTATGATCCACCAGCCCCTTGTCAGCGGCGGCGGCATCCAGGGACAGGTAACAGACATCAGGCTCCGGTCCGAATGGCTCCAGCGCACCAAGGACAAGATGAACCGGCTGCTGGCGGAGAACACCGGAAAATCCCTGGAGCAGGTGCAGCAGGATACCGAGCGGGATAACTTTATGACCGCCGAGGAGGCGCTGGCCTACGGCCTGGTGGATAAGATCATCGCCCACCACGAATAGGAAACGGGCAGGAGGGAGTTGGTAGACCATGGCCAACAATGACGACAACCGCAAGCAGCTGCGCTGCTCCTTTTGCGGCAAGCCCCAGGACAGGGTGCAGCGGATGATTGCCGGGCCGGGGGTTTGCATCTGCAACGAGTGCGTGGAGCTCTGCCAGGCGGTGTTAGACGACGAGCCGGCGGCCTCCCAGCGCCGCCCGGTCCGCGAGGAGATCGACATCTCCATCCCCCGCCCCGGGGAGATTAAGCGGTTTTTGGACGAGTACGTGGTGGGACAGGACGCCGCCAAAAGGGCCCTTTCGGTGGCGGTGTACAACCACTATAAACGCATTTATTTTGGCAGCGACGGGGATGTGGAGCTGCAAAAGAGCAACATTATGCTGCTGGGCCCCACCGGCGTGGGCAAAACGCTGCTGGCCCAGTCCCTGGCGCGGATTTTGGGGGTGCCCTTCGCCATCGCCGACGCCACCACCCTCACCGAGGCGGGGTACGTGGGCGAGGACGTGGAGAACATCCTGCTGCGCCTCATCCAGGCGGCGGACTTTGACATCGACCGGGCGGAAAAGGGCATCATCTACATCGACGAGCTGGACAAAATCTCCCGCAAGTCGGAGAACCCCTCCATCACCCGGGACGTCAGCGGCGAAGGGGTGCAGCAGGCGCTGCTGAAGATCCTGGAGGGGACCGTCTCCAACGTCCCCCCCACCGGCGGGCGCAAGCACCCCCAGCAGGAGTTTATCCAGATTGATACCAGCAACATCCTCTTTATCTGCGGCGGCGCCTTTGAGGGGCTGGAGGCCATCATCGAAAAGCGCACCGACAACTCCTCCCTGGGCTTTGGGGGCCAGCTGCGGGAATCCAAGGAGGTCCGCAGCCAGAAGCTCTTAAAGCAGGTGGTGCCCCACGACCTGGTCCGCTTCGGCCTGATCCCGGAGCTGGTGGGCCGTATCCCGGTGATCTCCACCCTGGATCCCCTGGACGAGGAGGCCCTGATCAAAATCCTGGTGGAGCCCAAAAACTCCATGGTCAAGCAGTACCAAAAGCTCTTTGAGCTGGACGGGGTGGAGATCACCTTTACCCCCGAGGCGCTGAAGGCGGTGGCCCAAAAGGCCATCCAGCGCAAAACCGGCGCCCGGGGCCTCCGGGGCATTATGGAGGGGGTGCTGGGGGAGATCATGTTCGAGACACCCTCCGACCCCACCATCGACCGCATCCTTATCACCGAGGACTGCGTGGAGGGCAAGGGCAAGCCGGAGTACCACCACAATCCCGCCAAAAAGCCGGTGCGCCTTACCCTCAGCCAATCGGCCAACACCGCCCCCCGCCAGCGCAGGGGTTCTGTCTCATAAGCAAACCGCTACCTCCGTATACGCTGCGGAGGTAGTATTCATAAAAGGAAAGGAGCATCCCCGTGAGCCAGTCAGGGAATTACCGGCGGAGCGCCGGGGAGGACTACCTCCGGCGCTTCCCGAAGCTGCGCAAGTGGATCCAAGAGTGCCCCGCCTGCCACCGGATCGGCTACCGCCCCGACCTGCCGGAGCGGCTGGGGGCGGACATGAAGGCCCAAAGCCTCCGCCGGTATTTCCGGCCCATGGAGACCGACGAGAGGGGCTTTTGCATGACCTGCTCCCGGCTGCAAAAAAGATAGGAGGCGACCGTATGGCAGGGTATATCGTCTATTGGCCCCAGGACCGGGTGAAGGAACTGCAAAAGGCAGGGGATACCGGCCCCATTAAAGTGGTGCTGGGAAGTATCCATGCCCGGATGCCCACCATCGTGTCGGTAAAGGTGGGGGACATCGTTTTTCCCGTCACCCTGATCAAGAAGAGGCTGTGTGTGCTGGCCCGCCTGCCGGTGGAGCGCCGGGAACCGGCCCTAAATTACCTCATCCGGGAGCTGGGGCAAGCCCATGGCGCCCTGCTGCCGGAGGGCACCGCGCTGGAAAACAGCATTAACGGCAACAGCCGCTATTGGAGCAACATTGGCGGAAAATACAGCTACCGGCAGCAAAAGGAGCTGCCGGAGGGGACCACCGTAATCACCCTGGCCCAGCAGGTGGAAAAGCCCCACCAAAAGCACCAGGAGCCCTTTAACTGCTGCTCCCAGTGGGCGGTATCGGGGGAGGGCGGCTCCGCCATCCGGCCCCGGCCGGTGCCGGAGGAGCTGGTGCCGGCGCTGCGCTTTGGCCACCCCAAAAGCAAGGAGCGCCCCCTTTCGGTGAACCAAAAGGGGGATGTCCTGGCCACCAGCCTGACTGCCACCCGGCGGATGAGCCCCGAGACGCTGGCCGTCTTTGAGGCGCTGTTCCGGGAGGATTGACAACAGAGAAGGGGGGAGCACGTGATGAGCTGTGACCAGGAGAACCGGCAGCAGGGCAACCGGTGGCAGACCACCTGCCGCTACAGCCGCCGGGACCAGGCGGCGATAGATGCCCACATAGCCCGGTACTTTGGCGCCGGGGAGGTGCTGGACCGGGTGGAGCTTTCCCCCGGCGTCGCCCTGGAGCTGCTGCTCATCCCGCCCCGGCCGGAGGCGGACCACGACTATTACACCGTCATCACCCGGGGGCTGGGGGCCTGGGACGACTGCCCGGTGCTGGTGGAGCTGCTTGTCAACCTTCCTTTTGATTGGCCGCTGGATGAGGAGGCCCTCCGGGAAAGCCGGTGGGGCTGGCCGGTCCGGATGCTGGCCGACGCCGCCCGGCGGATGGGCCGGGGGCTGGAGCCGGACTGGGGGACGCTGCTGTCCTGGCCGGGGGAGAGCCTTGCTCCCGGCACCCGTCTCTGCGGCGGGGTGCTCCTCCCCCCTGCGGTCTTTGGGGAGGCGTCCTTTTTCTGCCCCCTGCCCGGCGGCAGCGACGCCGGCATCTTCCAGCTGATCCCCCTTTACCCGGAGGAGCTGGAGATGGCCGAGGAGGAGGGGATGGACGCGCTGCTGGCCCGGTGCCCCGACGAGTTTATGGAGGTCATCGACCCCCGGCGGCTGAACCTGGTCCTGGACGAGGAGGCCATCTGCTACGAGGAGGAGCTGCTGGATGAGGCCCGGCTCCACCTTGCCGCCATCCGTTGGAAGCAGCTGCCGGTGGAGGAGCTGGCTGCCTACAGCCACATCGCCGTCTACCTGGGGTGGTGTATTGACCACGGGCTGGCCTCGGAGGAGCTGCTGAGGGAGTACGACGCCGCCCGGGCTGCGGCGGAGGCGGCGGGGACGCCCCTGGACCTGCGGGTTTTTCTCCGGGACCGGCTGGACGGCAGGCTTACCTACCGCTGCCTCACCCAGGAGGGAAGGGATTTTTCCGACTGGTACAACGCCGGGGCCCGCGACACTCCCTATGCCTACTTTGACGATGTGGAGGACTACGCCCGGGAGTACTTTGGCCCGGAGCGGTTCCACAGCCCGGAGCTGGCAGGGGACGCCTACCTCTTTCTCCCCTATGACGAGGCCTTCCGCCAGAGGATGTGGGAGGTCATCAGCCGGCGGTACGCCTGCTGGCTGGCGCCGGAGGACGAGGAACCGGAGGCCGAGCCGGCGGAAGGCTGGCACGAAAAGACCGCCCGCGAACCATAGCAGACAGACGAACCGGAAAGGTGGCTCGATATCGATGGAAGAAAAAGAGAAGCTTCACAAAAAGCTCACCGCCCGCCCCAAGGAGCTGACCCCGGCGGAGGAAATGCCGGTGCTGGCCCTCCGGGGACTGGTGCTCTTTCCCAATATGATCCTGCACTTTGACGTGGGACGGGAAAAATCGGTGCTGGCCCTGAACGAGGCCATCGGCGGCAACCGCAAGATCTTTTTGGTGGCCCAGCGGGACCTCCAGGACGACGACCCGGACCGCGCCCAGCTCTACGACGTGGGGGTGGTGGCCGAGGTGCGCCAGATCGTCCGCATCCAGCCGGAGACGCTGCGGGTGCTGGTGGAGGGCAAGGACCGGGCCAGGCTGGTGGCCGTCACCCAGCAGGACCCCTACCTGGCGGGGCTGGTGGCCGCCCACCCCACCCGGTCCCGCATCCCCAACCGCTCCCAGTGCGGGGCACTGATGCGCACCGCCAAGGACCTCTTTGGCGAATACTGCGGCCTTATCCCCAAAATGCCCCGGGAGATTGTCACCAACGTCCTGGATTCCACCGACCCCCTCTACCTTTCGGAGTACATCGCCGGCAACATCCAGCTGGATTACACCGAAAAGCAGCGGATCCTGGAGGAATCCAGCGTCACCCGCCGGCTGGAGATGATTGTCCGGCTGCTGGAGGAGGAAAACGAGATCCTCAGCCTGGAGCAGAACATCCAGGAGAAGGTCCGGGAGCAGATGGACAAGAACCAGCGGGAGTACTACCTGCGGGAGCAGATGAAGATCATCTCGGAGGAGCTGGGGGAGGGAGAGGGCGGCTACGAGGAGATCGACAGCTACCGCAGCCGCATCCTGGGCCTGAAGCTGCCGGTGGAATCGGAGGCCAAGCTGCTGCGGGAGCTGGATAAGCTGATGAAGATGCCCGGCAACTCCCAGGAAAGCTCGGTGATCCGCACCTACCTGGACACGGTGCTGGATCTCCCCTGGGGCATCTGCACCAAGGACAAGATCGATATCCCCCGGGCCCGGCGGCTGCTGGACCAGGAGCACTACGGCCTTACCAAGGTCAAGGAGCGCATCCTGGAGACGCTGGCGGTGCGCAAGCTGGCCCCGGAGATCAAGGGCCAGATCATCTGCCTGGTGGGCCCCCCGGGGGTGGGCAAAACCTCCATCGCCCGGTCCATCGCAAAATCCATGGGCCGCAAGTATGTCCGGATGTCCCTGGGGGGCGTCCGGGACGAATCGGACATCCGGGGCCACCGCAAAACCTACATCGCCTCGATGCCCGGGCGGATTATGAGCGCCATTAAGCAGGCGGGGAGCTCCAACCCCCTGCTGCTTTTGGACGAGATAGACAAGCTGGGCCACGACTACCGGGGGGATCCCTCCTCCGCCCTGCTGGAGGTGCTGGATTCGGAGCAGAACCACAGCTTCCGGGACCACTTTTTGGAGGTGCCCTACGACCTTTCCCAGGTCTTCTTTATCGCCACCGCCAACGACCGCAGCGCCATCCCGGCGCCGCTGCTGGACCGGATGGAGATCATCGAGCTGGCCAGCTACACCCGGGAGGAGAAGCTGCAAATCGCAAGGCGCCACCTTGTCGCAAAGCAGCTGAAGCGCCACGGCCTCACCCAAAAGCAGCTGCGCGTCCCGGATAAGGCCCTCTGCGCCATCATCGACTTTTACACCCGGGAGGCCGGGGTGCGCACCCTGGAGCGGAACATCGCCGCCATCTGCCGCAAGGCCGCCATGAAGGTGGTGGAGGAGGGCCCCGAGACCAAAATCAGCGTCACCCCCGCCTCCCTGGAGGAGCTGCTGGGCCCCAAAAAGTACCGGGACGACGAGATGGCCAAGGGGGACCAGGTGGGCGTCACCAACGGCCTTGCCTGGACCTCGGTGGGGGGCGAGATGCTCCAGGTGGAGGTGGCGGTGATGGAGGGCAGCGGCAAAAACCAGTCCACCGGCAGCCTGGGGGACGTGATGAAGGAATCGGTGGCCGCCGCCGTCACCTATATCCGCACCGTGGCCCGCCAGTACGGCATCAGCGAGAGCTTCTACAAGGATAAGGATATCCACATCCACTTCCCGGAGGGGGCGGTGCCCAAGGACGGCCCCTCGGCGGGCATCACCACCTGCACCGCCCTAATCTCCGCCCTTTCCGGCATCCCGGTCCGCCACGACGTGGCTATGACCGGGGAGATCACCCTGCGGGGCCGGGTGCTGCCCATCGGCGGCCTGCGGGAGAAGGCCATGGCCGCCTACAAGTACGGCATGAAGCAGGTGGTCATCCCGGAGGCCAACCTCCCCGACCTGGCGGAGGTGGACCCGGTGGTGAAAAACGCCATCCAGTTTATCCCCGCCGGGACGATGGAGACGGTGCTGCGGACCGCCCTGCTGCGTTATCCCCAGGAAGGCGCCCAGCCAGACCCCCAGCCCCAGCGGGAGGCGATGGCCATCCCCCCGGAGAGCGCCGGGGCCACCACCCCGCTGCGGCAGTAAAGCAACAAAAGGAGGCGGCATCTATGCCAAGGCTGGAATACGGGCTGAAAACCGGAGACTTGACCGAGAGGATATGGGGGTGCAGCGGCCGGAGGAGTACGCCCTCCATTTCCTGCGGGAGTTCACCCGGCTGTTCCCCGGCCAGCTGGTGCTCCTCCATAGATACACCAGAGGGGAAAACAGGCTCTGAAATTTAAGGCGTGTCCCCAAAGTCGCCGCGCCCGTCTTTTTCGACAGGGGAAGGGGGCTTGGCTGCGTCGAAAATGCTGGGAATCCACCAAGGATTCCTTGCGCTTTTCTCCTTGCA
>JAAWGY010000350.1 GCA_022795575.1 Angelakisella sp.
GGTCCCACCCGTTCCCATCCCGAACACGGAAGTTAAGCTCACCTGTGCCGAAGATACTTGGCGGGAAGCTGCCCGGAAAAATAGGTCTTCGCCGGCATCAAAAGAGAGCCGCAAAAGTGGTTCTTTTTTGTTTCATACGTCTTCTCCGCAGCTCTCTAAAATGCTTTCTTAGCTTTGCGAAGAGAAAAAGCAGATTCGTTTTATAGTTGCGGCGAATGGCAGAAGCTGGTATTTATTACGGTGAGGCCCCACCCGTTCCCATCCCGAACACGGAAGTTAAGCTCACCTGTGCCGAAGATACTTGGCGGGAAGCTGCCTGGAAAAATAGGTCTTTGCCAGCAAAAAATACCTCTCAGTTTTGTACTGAGGGGTATTTTTGTATTTGCTTGGATGGTTTGTATTATTTGCAGGAGTTTTGATCCTGTTCCTGCGCAGGGGGCGACTTACGCCGACAGCGTCAGCGGTTGTGCATATTGACGTTTCAATCCCCGCCCCCGCGCAGGGGGCGACGCTGTAGACGATATTGTCTGCGCCTACTGCGAGGAATTTCAATCCCCGCCCCCGCGCAGGGGGCGACCCGGAAGCCCCTGGGTGGACAGCACAGAGATTAAATTTCAATCCCAGCCCCCGCGCAGGGGGCGACCGGGATGTTTCCGGCTTTCAGGTAGATGTTATATTTCAATCCCCGCCCCCGCGCAGGGGGCGACAGGCCAACCCCGGGTGGAGATTCCGCCGGGATGATTTCAATCCCCGCCCCCGCGCAGGGGGCGACTGGCACACTAGACATAATGCTTAAAAATAGGTATATTTCAACCCCCGCCCCCGCGCAGGGGGCGACCCTGATTGGTGGCAAGATTGCTGGGGACACAAAATTTCAATCCCCGCCCCCACGTAGGGGGCGACCTGATTTCGCCGTTCCATGCGTCCTGATGGAGAAATTTCAATCCCCGCCCCCGCGTAGGGGGCGACCCAAAAAGGCCGTACAAGTTACACATCACAAGTAGCATTTCAATCCCCGCCACCGCGTAGGGGGCGACCAGATGGGGTGGACAGATGTAAAAGTAATTGTCATATCAATCCCCGCCCCCGCATAGGGGGCGACTTTTGAAGCTCTCCGCTGCGGCTTTGTTTTGGGAGATTTCAATCCCCGCCCCCGCATAGGGGGCGACTTCTTACACCCCCTCCACAAAATCAATAACTCGGAATTTCAATCCCCGCCCCCGCGCGGGGGGCGACAAAGGGGGCTGGTGGATCTAACCCTCCAAATCAATTTCAATCCCCGCCCCCGCGCAGGGGGCGACTTGTCCGGATAGGCCGGGATGCCGAAACCAGAGAAATTTCAATCCCCGCCCCCGCGCAGGGGGCGACGGGTGGGCACACTGACACTAAGCCAAACTAACGTTATTTCAATCCCCGCCCCCGCGCAGGGGGCGACGATGTTTGAGCAGGGATTTAAGGCGATCTGCTATGAATTTCAATCCCCGCCCCCGCGCAGGGGGCGACCGCCCCCATGTTGCCGTTGATAGCCTTCTGGAGGATTTCAATCCCCGCCCCCGCGCAGGGGGCGACCGCTCGGCCCTTCCGCCTCACCGCTTAGAGACGGATTTCAATCCCCGCCCCCGCGCAGGGGGCGACCAAAGAGTACCGCCTGCTCCGCAAGGTTACACAGATTTCAATCCCCGCCCCCGCGCAGGGGGCGACACCCAAAACCGAAAAGCCGGCAGAGGGCGAAAACTATTTCAATCCCCGCCCCCGCGCAGGGGGCGACCTTGCCGAAGTGAAGAAACAAGTCGAAATTGATAATTTCAATCCCCGCCCCCGCGCAGGGGGCGACCCCTTCCCTGCTTACTTCTTGGCTGCCGGCACCGATTTCAATCCCCGCCCCCGCGCAGGGGGCGACTGCGGACCCCGGGAACCCCTTGGGGGGTGAACCGATTTCAATCCCCGCCCCCGCGCAGGGGGCGACAACACTGATGGACAAAAAGCTGGAGCCTATCAAAATTTCAATCCCCGCCCCCGCGCAGGGGGCGACAAACTGCCACCCCCCTTTCCATATTGATTCAGCATTTCAATCCCCGCCCCCGCGCAGGGGGCGACACCGTCCCCTTTCAGAACGTCGTATAAATTTCAGATTTCAATCCCCGCCCCCGCGCAGGGGGCGACGAGGCCATCAAAGGCCCCGGAAGCGTGGAGTATTATTTCAATCCCCGCCCCCGCGCAGGGGGCGACTGACAGCCTCAAGCAGCCGCAGACGGCCAAGAAATTTCAATCCCCGCCCCCGCGCAGGGGGCGACCTTATCTGTGTCTGAATAACCCTCATAGCTTTGTTATTTCAATCCCCGCCCCCGCGCAGGGGGCGACTCCAGGGTAGACCAGAAACTGGAGAGCATCGACATTTCAATCCCCGCCCCCGCGCAGGGGGCGACGCCGGTGGCGCAGACGCCGCTATCCACAAAGGCGATTTCAATCCCCGCCCCCGCGCAGGGGGCGACATACTCATCCTCTACAATGCCGCCATCATATTTAATTTCAATCCCCGCCCCCGCGCAGGGGGCGACCTGCTTTCTTCATCTATCATGTAATCGCCATCCCTATTTCAATCCCCGCCCCTGCGCAGGGGGCGACTCCATCCTTTAGGATAGGAAATAATACATACTCTTGATTTCAATCCCCGCCCCCGCGCAGGGGGCGACTCAAGCCGGAAGAGGTTCAGGCGTGGGAGGAACATTTCAATCCCCGCCCCCGCGCAGGGGGCGACTGAAGACTTTACTGCTTTGGCTCTTGCAATCACATTTCAATCCCCGCCCCCGCGCAGGGGGCGACAAGTGTCGGCGATTGCACCGTTAGGGCTATCTCTATTTCAATCCCCGCCCCCGCGCAGGGGGCGACATAGTCCCGAAACCTGATTCCGTTCGGGATATCATTTCAATCCCCGCCCCCGCGCAGGGGGCGACGTCGACGTCCCGGAGGTGTTCTGCCTGATCCACGATTTCAATCCCCGCCCCCGCGCAGGGGGCGACTCCTCCTCTGTGATTTTTCGCTTTTGTCCACAGTATTTCAATCCCCGCCCCCGCGCAGGGGGCGACCCGCCGCCCCGAAATCATCACCCGATATTTCGGGATTTCAATCCCCGCCCCCGCGCAGGGGGCGACACACCCCGGACGGCATTTTCCAGGCCGTTGAAGTTATTTCAATCCCCGCCCCCGCGCAGGGGGCGACCCGTCCATCCGCATGGATGCCAGCGGAGAAATCAATTTCAATCCCCGCCCCCGCGCAGGGGGCGACGGGTTGCTGGTACGGCGAGTTGGAAAATATGAGATAATTTCAATCCCCGCCCCCGCGCAGGGGGCGACCGGGCCTCTAAACTGGTCCAACTCTTCAAACCACAATTTCAATCCCCGCCCCCGCGCAGGGGGCGACGATAGCCCCCCTGAATTGTACCATCCCTCAGAAGGTATTTCAATCCCCGCCCCCGCGCAGGGGGCGACTGTAACTTTTGCCCCGGACATCGCATTCAATGAGAATTTCAATCCCCGCCCCCGCGCAGGGGGCGACTGCTCCCATCTCAAGTGCCGTAGTCCCCGGCAAATTTCAATCCCCGCCCCCGCGCAGGGGGCGACATGAGCGCATCCGGCCTGCCTACCCGGCAGACCAATTTCAATCCCCGCCCCCGCGCAGGGGGCGACCAAACCATGATTTAGCGGCATCTAATGTAATTGCAGATTTCAATCCCCGCCCCCGCGCAGGGGGCGACGTCCGTATGCGGTCAGTCTGGATTTTCTGATTGTATTTCAATCCCCGCCCCCGCGCAGGGGGCGACGCGCCCCGTGGGAATTGAGAAAGACGGACAACGGATTTCAATCCCCGCCCCCGCGCAGGGGGCGACGGAGAATGCAGAGGGGGCAAAAAATAGGAGGTAAATTTCAATCCCCGCCCCCGCGCAGGGGGCGACCTCAAGGGGGCGGAACTTACGGGGGCTAACCTCCATTTCAATCCCCGCCCCCGCGCAGGGGGCGACCCGTTGCCGCTGCTACCAACGCTGCAACGACAACATTTCAATCCCCGCCCCCGCGCAGGGGGCGACGCGTCACCGGCAAGGTGGACCTCAACACGGCTTAATTTCAATCCCCGCCCCCGCGCAGGGGGCGACCCCACCCCTCGGGTAGCCCCTGTACCGCGCTAACATTTCAATCCCCGCCCCCGCGCAGGGGGCGACGGTTTCGAGTGGCGCAATCCTCCTGGGCGATGGTATTTCAATCCCCGCCCCCGCGCAGGGGGCGACGGCATCTGCTGTGGTGTGATTATGGAGCACCTCATTTCAATCCCCGCCCCCGCGCAGGGGGCGACTGTACTTTTCTGCCAGCTCTTTTGTGGTTAACAGATTTCAATCCCCGCCCCCGCGCAGGGGGCGACGGCGGTACCTTTGATTGGTTTGCTTTCCTGTCTGATTTCAATCCCCGCCCCCGCGCAGGGGGCGACGTGGGCGATATCCTCATTGTAGCAGAGGGCGCAAATTTCAATCCCCGCCCCCGCGCAGGGGGCGACAGCAAAACTACCCAAAATCCCCGCTACCCACTTGTCCAAAACACACAAAACACCTCCCAACTACCCACAACCCCCCAGCGTAACCCCGCCCCGCCTGCCCTGCCCCTAACACCCCCAACACAAACCGCCGGTGCGAACCTCCCGGCCTCCCGCTGTGCGCTTCCCCTTCGCACCGCTGTACCCCTACAGCCAAGCTGTACACTTGCGGCACCAGCGCCTTGGCCTCCACCGTGTTCGCTCGCCACTACTTACGCTCGCAGCAAAGCCACCCCTCACAGCATCAGCACCCCTTCCGGCTCATAGCCTGCCTTGGCCCCGATATGCTCAATCCGCCCCTGATACCGGTTCCCTAAGTTGTAAAACCGCAGGCTGTCCTTGCCCTTGTCAATCAGCCCTTCCAGCCTGTGCTTCAGCATGGCGTACTGCGCGGCGTCCAGCAGACACTCGAAGACCGAGTTCTGCACCCGCTGCCCGTAGTTGACACACTCCTTGGCCACTTTCCGCAGGCGCTTCCGGCCGGCGGCGTCTTCGGTGTTGACGTCGTAGGTGATGAGTACCAGCATCCTTGTCACCTCATTTCCAGAAAAAGGGCGGGTATTCCTCCAGGTCCCCCCGGAGATACCGGGCCAGCAGCAACGCCTGGATGTGGGGCGCCAGCCCCCAGGGGATCTTTTCCTCCAAAAAGGGATGGGTGATGACCTCCCGCTTGCGCTGCTGCCAGGCCGAGAGCAGCTGCCGCCGGGCCTCGTCGGTGAGGAGCACCGCCCCGCTTTCCTGGCAGCGGAAGTGTCCGCCTTGGATGGTCCGGTTGTTGATGAGGGAGAGGACAAAGCGGTCCGCCATGGGTACCCGCAGCTCCTCCATCAGGTCCAGGGCCAGGGAGGTCCGCCCGGGGCGGTCCCGGTGGAGGAACCCCACATAGGCGTCCAGGCCCACCCCCTCCAGGGCGGCGGCGCAGTCGTTGGCCAGGAGGGTGTAGGCGAAGGAGAGCAGGGCGTTGAACCGGTCCAAAGGCGGCCGCCGGGAGCGCTCCCGAAAGAAAAACGACTCCTTTTCCCGGAGGATCAGCTGGTCCAGCACCCCAAAGTAGAGGGTAGCGGCGGCGCCCTCCAGCCCCCGGAGGCTTTCCAGGCTGTCGCACAGGGATACATCCCGGCAGAGGCCGGCCAAGGCGGCAGAGGCTTCCTTGAGGGCCGGGACATCCACCTGGAGGGGATGGTCCCGGGTGGCCCGCTCCAGGCTCCACCGGCTGTTGTAGAGCTTGCCCAGG
Source organism: Angelakisella sp. (assembly GCA_022795575.1). GTDB lineage: Bacteria > Bacillota > Clostridia > Oscillospirales > Ruminococcaceae > Angelakisella. The sequence continues at coordinate 5,816 of JAAWGY010000350.1, forward strand.
ATGAAATTCCGGGCGGTGCGGCAGCTGGCGGACGGATCGTCGGAGAGGCGGTACTGGGCCTTGCGCAGCAGCACATTCCCCCGGTCCTCCCCAGTGACCCGGGCCAAAAACCGCCCGTTGGGGGTGAAGAAGCAAAGCCCCACCCCCCGCTTGGCGCAGCCCCCCATCAGGGCGGGGCTGGCCCCCTTGTACCCAAAGTACAGGACCATCTCCAGGGTGTGGAGGGGAAACCGTCCCAGCTCCTTCTCCTCCATCAGGATGAGGATATTCTCCCCCTCCAGGGCCAGATAGCTTTCCGGGGTGAGGACAAACAGGGTGTTCAGAAGCTTCCTCATCCTTCGGGACCTCCTTCCTCCAGATGGCTGCGGATATACGCCCCCGGGGAGCGCCTGCTACAGAGCCTGGGCAGGCAGAGCTCCCGGAGGGAGCAGCTGCCGCAGCCCTTGCCGGGCTTTGCGCTGGGGGTGTGGCCCCGGCGGTGGTATTGGTGCATCTCCGCGAGCAGCTCCGCCACCTGGCCCCGGAGGGCGTCGGTAAAGGGAACCTCCTCCCGGCGGCGGGTTTCCCCGTAGTAAAGATACCCCGCAGGCACCGGACAGGCCAGCATCTCCTCCAGACAGATCCCCTGGGCGCAGAGCTGGAGCCGGTCGGCGTCGTTTGCCTTGGGGCGGCCCCGCTTGTACTCCACCGGCGTTGGGAGCCAAAGCCCCTCCCGCCCCCGGAGAGGAACCCCCTCTGGGGAGGCGCGGAGCTCCACCACGTCGCAGGCCCCGGTGACGCCTAAGACAGCGGAGGAGATCCGCAGCCCCCGGACCACCAGCAGATCCCCGCGCTTTTCGGCAAAGCCGTCGTTGTGGGCGTTTTGGTGGAGGATCTGCCCCTGGGTGGTGAGGAGGTTTTCCCGCCACTGCCCCTCCAGGTCAATAAGGCCCCACTGGCGGCGGCAGAAGGCGAAGTGCTGGAGGCCGGAGAGCTGGAGGTACTCCTCCTCCTGGTAGCGGCTCATCCGCGGCGCTGGCAGGTGACGCCCTGGGGCAGGGCGGCCTCGTCCACCGCGACGGTGTAGTCCTGGTAGCGCCGGGGGGCGGCGGAGGGATCCCGGCGCTCCACCGTCACCAGATCAAAGAGCCTGTGGGCGGGTGCGCAGCCCATGGCGCTGTCGTGGCGGAAGATGATCAGCTCCCGAACCGCCATCTTGCCCCGGGCGGCGGAGTGGTCGTCCTCAAACATATTCAGGATGGCCTCCCACAGCAGCTCCAGGTCCTCCTCCGAAAAGCCGGTGGTCTTTTTGGCCAGATTGGCGGAAACGTAGCCCTCGCAGCGGTAGAGGCCGTAGGGGACGATGTATTTGCGCCCCATCTCGGTGCCCTTGCGCTCGGCGTCGCTCTCGGTGGTGATGGCCACCCGGGTGATGGTCACTTCCTGGGGGACCACCGGGTCCACCGACCGGGCAAAGCTCAGCTGTACCGGTCCCCGGACCTGGCCGCAGTTGAGGTTGCCCTTGACAAAGGTGGTCATCACCGCCCCAAAGGTGCGGATGTCAAAGAAGTTTTTGCACATAAACTGTAACACCAACCGGTCCAGCTCCGGGTTTTCCTTTTTGGCGGCCTTCAGCGCCTTTTCGTCGTCAATCTGGAGATAGCGCAGGGCCTCCCGGTCGCTGCGGTTCAGGGGCACCCCGTCCTTGATGTAGATGCGGAAGCCCTCTGCGTCCTCCTTTACCGCCTCCACATAGTTGCGGATCTTCCGCTTAAGGCATACATCGGTGACGATGCCCAGGCCGGTTTCCGGGTCGGTGCGGGGGAGGTTGCCGGCGTCGGGGTCTCCGTTGGGGTTGCCGTTTTCCACATCAAATAAAATCACAAAGTCGTAACGGTTTTTGATTGCCTCAGCCATTGTCCTTTTCCTCCTCTTTCTGATAACGCTTTTGGGTCTGATGGTAGTACCCTAAAACAAAGGTGCCCTGGTCCTCCTGGTTCATATGGACAGGGAAGGTTTCGTTGATTCGCCCCATAATCTCCCGGAGCTGGCGGTCCAGGGTGATGGCAAGGCCGGTTTTGTCCCTTTTCAGTACCTTCATGTGGTTTTGCTCCAGCCGCAGCAGCAGGGGGAACACCGCCGCCGGGGTGGCGCTGGCGGAGTTAAAGTACCGGTCCTTGATGGTGGCGTTCAGCCCGGGGGTAGCGGCATCCTGGATGTTCTCCAGCAGGGAGAAGAGCCGCCCCAGCAGGTAGGGGAGATAGTTGGTGTCTTCGTTAAGCTTCACCGTAGCAGCCTCCTTGTAGTGTGATTTATCCTTGCGGTTTTGCAAAAACCATGCCTTTAGGATAGCGGCCCGCTGCCAGTTGATGTCGTGGTCCGCCCGGATGCGCAGCAGCACGGTGGAAAAGAGGGTGGCGGGGTAGGGGCCGTTCTCCAGGATGGCCCGCATCACCGCTCCCAGCAGGGTGCTGGGCGGCTCCTTTTCCTTGGCGTTCTGGTTGGCCGTCTCCCGGAGCATGGCCCAGGGGGAGAGGTATGGCTGGGCCTTGGGGGGCCGGAGGATCTCCAGCCGCCGGTAATGCTCCAACAGATTGCTGCCCAGCGCCCCAAAGGTGCTGCGGTAGAAGAACCGCACCGAAAGGCGGGCGGCGTTGGGAGCCAGCCCCAGGATGAAAAAGTCGGTGTCCGGAAAGAGCTCGGCGTCCCCAAAGGGGAAGGCTTTGCCCTGGCGGATGGCCTCCATCCCCCGGGCCAGGTCGGCCTCGGGAAAGGCCTGGTTCCGGCCGGGGTCCAGGGCGGCGGTGAAGAAATCGGCGTAGGCCGGCTCTGCCGCACCGGGCCAGTATACCACCGTGGTATCCCCCAGCAGCAGGCAGTGCTCCTTATCCGCCAGCAGGGCGTTTAGGGCGGTGGTGTAGGCAAAGGCGGCGTCCTCGCTTACCGGGGCGTTGTAGTTCTGCTCCTTACCGTAGGAGAGGAAAGCCGGGGCGTTAAAGGAGACCAGCGCCGTCCCGGTGGGCTGGCCCCCCCGCACCCCTTTGATGGCGGGGTGGAGCCGGGCGATGGGCGCCTGCTCCCCGGTGATCAGGCACTGGGCCAGGGCGGCGTCCGCCGGGGGCTTGTTGTATTCCTTATCCCAGGCGGCTTGTACCGCCGGGACCTCATGCAGAAAAATCCCGTCCACCCGGAAGACCAGGTTGCCCCCCTTTTTCAGCTCCTCCAGGTAGGGGAGAAGCACCGGGTGCTCCGCCGCCTGCTCCGGTTTCCATTCCGCAAAGAAGCGGCAGACCGCCTGGGCGGCGGGGTGGTCCACCGGCTCCAGCAGCCGCCGGTGGAGCTCGGCGCTGCTTTGGAAGCAGAGCAGGTCCCGTTTGGGGTCCCTTTTGGGGATGCCCAGCAGATAGGTGGCGTTGTCCCACAAAAAGTTTGCGGCAACCCCCACGGTGCGCTTCACCCCCAGGGGCAGGCGCATCCCCAGGGGACGGGTGACGGGCTTTTTCCCTGTAGTGTCGGTTTCGGTGGTGGGCATCAGGTCCAGCAGTTTCCCGTCCCCGTCCAGGCGGAGGGCAAAGGACACCCGCCCTGTCTCCCACCCCGGGACCGGGACCTTGTTCAGCTCCTTCAGCGTCTGGTAGTGCTGATACAGCGCGGTAAGGATCATCGGTGCACCTCCTGCCCTGCGGCCTCCAGCACCCCGTCCCTTAGCACCGCCCGGAAGAACCAAGGCTGGATGTCCTGGGGATCGCTGTAGTCCATATCGTGGAGCATCAGCCCCAGGTCCCGCTCCCCCGCCAGGGAGGGGTGGGTGGGGACAGGGCCCCCGGGCCAGCGCCGGAAGCCGGCGGGGAATTCCCGGCAGCCAAGATAGGGCTGGGTGTAGCAGGCCCCCTTTTCCAGCCGCCGCTTCATGATATCCTGGAATTTGCCGGCGTTGTCCCCGGGGTTTGCCTGGGGGGTGATGTCAAAGTGGGCGTCGATGACATACCGCACGTCCCGCAGCAGCAGCGAGGCCCGCTGGACGATCTCGTCCGG
>JAAWGY010000069.1 GCA_022795575.1 Angelakisella sp.
TCTACCTCTACAACGAGGAAACCGGCAAGTTCACCCTGCTGGCCTCCCCCGTTGCCAAGGACGGCACCATCACCCTCTCCACCCGGCAGATGGGCTATATGCTCCTCACCACCGGGCGCGTCTAAGCAAAAAACCGCTCCCTTTGAGCCGTGGGGAGCCGCCCCCGCCCCGTTCCCTGCCTACAGGGGGCGGGGGCTTTGTTTTGCGGCCTGTTTCCCCTTCTCCGCCGGGGGCGGCGAAAAAGATAGCCGAAGATACCATTTTATCCCGCTTTGTGTTATAATGTCCCTGAACAGCCGAAGCGCAACCCCAAGGTCCCCTTTTCCGTCCCCCTTGGGAACGCGCCGCAGTATCGGTTAGACAGGAGGTTTTTACTATGGATTTTAGCTTTTATATGCCGGCCAGGATGCTGGTGGGGGATGGCGTTGTTGCCCAAAACGCCCCGCTGCTGGCCGGGCTGGGCACCCGCTGCCTGCTGGTGACAGGCAAAAACAGCGCCCGGATTTCCGGCGCCCTGGAGGACGTCACCGCCGCCCTGGATAGCCAGGGCATCCCCTGGCAGGTCTTTGACGGCATCGGCCAGAACCCCCTCCTTTCCGCCTGCCACGCCGCCGGCAGAGCCGCCCGGGAGTTTGGGGCCGATTTCCTCATCGGCATTGGCGGCGGCTCCCCCCTGGACGGGGCCAAGGCCGCCGCCGTCTACGCCGCCAACCCGGAGCTGGCCCCCCGGGAGATCTACGGCGGCCACAGCGTCCCGGCCCTCCCCTTTGCCCTGGTGGGCACCACCGCCGGCACCGGCAGCGAAGTCACCAGGGTATCGGTGCTCAGCGACGACGAAACGGGGCGCAAGCGGAGCATCTCCACCCCGGACCTTTACGCCCGGCTTTCCTTTGGGGATCCCCAACGGTACACCGCCTCCCTCTCCCGGCGCTTTACCATCAGCACCGCCCTGGACGCGGTGGCCCACGCCGTGGAAAGCTACTTTGCCAAAACCGCCGATCCCATCACCCGGGCCTGCTCGGTGGAGGCGCTGCTGCAGCTGATCCCCGCCCTCCGGGCCATCCAGGAGCCGGAGACGCTGCCCGACGGCGACGGGCGGCAGCGGCTCTACCTGGGCAGCATCTACGCCGGGCTGGCCTTTAACGGCCCCGGCCTCTGCTTCCCCCACGCCATGGGCTACCTCCTCAGCGAGGAGTACGGCATCCCCCACGGGGAGGCCTGCGCGGTGTTCCTGCCCCAGTTCATCGAGCTGGCGGTGCGGGAGGAGGCCCAGCTCTCCAGCCGGCTGCTGGCCCGGCTGGGGCTGCGCAAGCAGGAGCTCTGCGGCTTTATCGCCGGCTTTACCGCCGGGCTGGAGCTCCCCTCCTTTACCGGGGAGGAGATCCAGGGGCTGCTCCCCCGCTGGGAGAGCTCCCCCAACATCGGCCGCACCCCCGGCGATTTTACCCCGGAAAAGCAGGCGGCGGTGCTGCAAAGGATATTCCAATAAGAAAACGACAATACAGTTAGGAGAGGAACCGTATGGGCAACATTTGGCACGACATTTCCCCCAAGCGCATCACCCCGGAGGAGTTTATCGCGGTGGTGGAGATCCCCAAGGGGAGCAAGAAGAAATACGAGCTGGACAAGGAAACGGGGCTCATCATCCTGGACCGCATCCTCCACACCTCCACCCACTACCCGGCCAACTACGGGTTTATCCCCCGCACCTTCGGCGACGACCTGGACCCCCTGGACGTGCTGGTGCTCTGCTCCGAGCCCCTGGAGCCCCTGACCCTGGTGCGGTGCTACCCCATCGGGATGATTTCGATGATCGATTCCGGCCGCAACGACGAAAAGATCATCGCCATCCCGGTAAACGACCCCACCTACAACGGCTACCGGGACATCAAGGAGCTGCCGGCCCACATCTTTGAGGAGATGCGCCACTTCTTTACCGTCTACAAGAACCTGGAGGGCAAGGACACCGCGGTAAACGAGGTCAGCGGCCGGGAATCGGCCATCAGCACCATCGCCGCCGCCATCGAAAGCTACATCGAGCACTACTGCAAATAAAAACCCTTGGCCGCAAAAAGCCGCTCCCGCTGCAACAACCGCAGGGGGAGCGGCTTTTTTGCGGGAGGGGGGAGCGCTCCGAACACATTCTGCCCCTCCCTAATAGGATGATTACGGAAGGGAAAAAGTTTCCTTCCTCCAACATGAAGCCTTATAAGGGGAAATCATCCATAAGAGATAAGGAGCAATGCCATATGAAGAATACCAGCCTCGCCTCCCTACAGGTGGGACAGCAGGGAACGGTGACAGAGATTGAAGAATCCAGCCCCATGGGGCGGCGCCTGCGGGATATGGGCCTGGTGCGGGGGACCCCGGTCCGCTGCCTCCAGCTAAGCCCCCTGGGGGACCCCGCCGCCTACCTAATACGGGGGGCGGTGATCGCCCTGCGCCGGGCCGACAGCCGCCAGGTGCGGGTGGCCCTGTAGCCTTTGCCAACGAAAGGAGATGACCCCGGATATGGGACTGACAAGATGCTCCACCGGCCTTGGCGCGGTGGACTGCGGCCTCACCGTCCAGCGGCTGGCGGAAAGCGACCGGGTTTTTGCCCTGGCCGGCAACCCCAACGTGGGCAAGAGCACCGTTTTCAACGCCCTTACTGGTATGAATCAGCATACAGGCAACTGGCCCGGCAAAACAGTAGCCACCGCCCAAGGGCGGTGCGTCCGCCAGGGGCAGGGGATTGTCTTTGTGGACCTCCCCGGCACCTACTCGCTGCTGGCCCACTCCGCCGAGGAGGAGGCCGCCCGGGATTTCCTCTGCTTTGGGGGCGGGGACGGGGTGGTGGTGGTCTGCGACGCCACCTGCCTGGAGCGCAACCTCAACCTGGTGCTCCAGGTGCTGGAGATCACCCCCCGGGTGGTGGTCTGCGTCAACCTGCTGGACGAGGCCGCCCGCAAGGGGATCCGGGTGGACCTGGCGGAGCTGGAAAAAAGCCTGGGGGTGCCGGTGGTGGGGACCAGCGCCCGCAGCGGCCGGGGGCTGGAGGAGCTGCTCTGTCGCCTCCGGCAGCTGCCCCCCGGGGGCGGCAATCCCCTCCGGGTGGTCTATCCCCAGGTGGTGGAGGACGGGATCTCCCTGCTGCTCCCGGCCCTGCGCCCCGTCGTGGGGGGACGGCTCAGCTGCCGCTGGCTGGCCCTCCGCCTGCTGGAGGGGGATACAGGCATCACCCGCCCCCTGACCGGCTTTTTGGGGGAGGACATCGCCGCCCGGCCGGAGGTGGCCGAGGCCCTGGAGGCCGCCCGGGAGCTGCTGGCCCAACGGGGCTGGGGCCCCCGGGAGCTGGAGGAGGCGTTTGTGGGGGCCATTGTGGCCACCGCCGAAAGCGTGGCCTCCGGCGCTGTCTGCGCCCCGGCGGACCGGGGCCAGGAGCTGGACCGCCGGCTGGACCGTCTCTTCACCAGCCGGGCCACCGGTATCCCCGTGATGGTGCTGCTGCTGGTGGGGGTGCTGTGGCTCACCATTGTGGGGGCCAACTACCCCAGCCAGCTGCTCTCCGCCGGGCTGTTTTGGGCCGGGGACCGCCTCCGGGAGGCCCTGGCCGCCTGGGGAGCGCCGGACTGGCTGCTGGGCCTTGCGGTGGATGGGGCCTATAAGGTCCTGGCCTGGGTGGTGGCGGTGATGCTCCCCCCCATGGCCATCTTCTTCCCCCTCTTCACCCTGCTGGAGGACCTGGGCTACCTCCCCCGGGTGGCCTTTAACCTGGACCGCTGCTTCCAGTGCGCCCGGGCCTGCGGCAAGCAGTCCCTGACCATGCTGATGGGCTTTGGCTGCAACGCCGCCGGCGTCACCGGCTGCCGCATCATCGATTCCCCCCGGGAGCGGCTCATCGCCATCATCACCAACAGCTTTGTCCCCTGCAACGGCCGCTATCCCACCCTTATCCTCCTGATCACCATCTTCTTCATCGGGGAGGGGGACGGCCCCCTGGCCTCGGTCCTCTCCGCCCTCTGCCTTACCGGGGTGATCCTTCTGGGCATCGGGGCCACCCTGCTGGTTTCCCGCATCCTTTCCGCCACCCTGCTCCGGGGGGTGCCCTCCGCCTTTGCCCTGGAGCTGCCCCCCTACCGCCGGCCCCAGGTGGGGAAGGTGCTGGTGCGCTCGGTGCTGGACCGCACCCTCTTTGTCCTGGGCCGGGCGGCGGCGGTAGCCGCCCCGGCGGGGGTGGTGATCTGGCTGATGGCCAACACCGCGGTGGGGGATACCACCCTCCTGGCCCGCTGCGCCGCCCTGCTGGACCCCCTGGGGCGGCTGCTGGGGATGGACGGGGTGCTTCTGCTGGCCTTTATCCTGGGCTTTCCCGCCAACGAGATCGTCCTGCCCATCGCCATTATGACCTACCTTTCGGCGGGGAGCCTTGCCGAGCTGGGCAGCACCGCCCAGCTCCGGGAGCTGCTGGCCGCCAACGGGTGGACCTGGGCCACCGCCGGGTCGGTGATCCTCTTCTCGCTGATGCACTGGCCCTGCTCCACAACCTGCCTCACCATCCGCAAGGAGACCGGCAGCTGGCGCTGGACGGCGGTGGCGATGCTGGCCCCTACCGTCGCCGGAATGCTCCTCTGCTTCCTCTTTACCGCCGCCGTGGGGCTGCTAAAGCTGGCGTGATATAAAGCGCCGTACACCGCGCCGCGTGCCGGCGGCCCGGGGGGATCATTTGCTCCCCCCGGGCCGCCGAAAAATTATGGAAATTTGGAGAGGACTTCTTGAAAAAGCCGGTGCACCGCATTATAATAATATACTGGGCGGAATTAGCCGCCATTATTATGACAAATGGAGTGAGCAAACAATGGGGAAGGTTCAGCTATTTGGAAGTGGAACCAGCAGCAAGAAAAAGCGCATCGGCAAAAAGGTGGGCAACGTGGTTGCCATCATGCTGGTGGTATCCATCTTAATGACAACATCCCTGTGTGTGGTCATGTTCCACACGCTGATCAACGGGCTGCTGAAGGACCGCTGCACAAGCGGGACCAGCGTGCTGTCCTATGCCCTGGGCCGCATCCAGGAGGGGGAGGACATCAACCTGCTGCTGGATGGCCTGAAGGAGAGCACCGGCTGTGAGCTCACCATCTTCCAGGGGGATACCCGGGCCTACACCACCGTAATCCAGAACGGCCAGCGGGTGGTGGGCACCAAGCTGGATAGCCATCTCACCGACCGGATCCTCCGCCAGGGGCAATCCTATGTGGGCGATGTCACCATTTTGGGCCGCGAGTACCTGGGCTCCTATGTCCCCACCCGGGACGCCAACGGCCAGGTCGACGGCCTGCTCTTCGCCGGAATCTCCAGCGACGAGGCCAAAAGCCAGACACTCCTTGCCGTCGTCCTTTCCGGGGTGGTGGGCTTTATTGCCTTGGTTGTCTGCGTCCTGATCCTTACCGGCTATCTCCGCAGCCGGGTATCTGGCCCCCTGGCCGAGATTACCCAGGTGGCCCAGCGGCTGGAGCAGGGGGACCTGGGGGTGGCCAAGGGCGAAAAAATTGCCGTCAGCTACCACTCCGATGACGAGATTGGGGAGCTGGGCTGGATCTTTGAGGACACCATCCGCCGCCTGAGCGGCTACATCGGCGAAATCTCCTCGGTGCTGGATTCCATCTCCTCCGGCGACCTGACCAACGGCCCCCAGCAGGACTACATAGGGGACTTTACCTCCATCCGGCGCTCCCTGGAGGGCATCGGGACCAAGCTTAGCGATACCATCCGCCAGATCCGGGAGAGCGCCGAGCAGGTCTCCTCCGGCTCCGAGCAGGTCTCCGACAGCGCCCAGGCCCTGGCCCAGGGCGCAACGGAGCAGGCCAGCTCTGTCCAGGAGCTTTCGGCCACCATCAGCGAGCTTGCCGATCTCTCCCGGCGCACCGCCCAGGCCACCGACGAGGCCGGCGTGTTTGTGGAAAAGGCCGGGGGTCAGCTGAACATCAGCATGGAGTATGTCCGCAAGCTCAACGTCGCCATGAACAAGATCTCCGCCTCCTCCGAGGAGATCGGCAAGATTATCTCCACCATCGAGAACATCGCCTTCCAGACCAACATCCTGGCCCTGAACGCGGCGGTGGAGGCCGCCCGCGCCGGGGCCGCCGGCAAGGGCTTTGCCGTGGTGGCCGATGAGGTCCGCAACCTGGCCACCAAGTCGGATGAGGCGGCCAAGGCCACCAAGGAGCTCATCGAGGGCTCCATTACCTCGGTCCACGAGGGCAGCGACGTGGTGTCCAAGGTCACTGAGTTTTTGGAGAACACCAGCCAGATGGCCGGCGGCGTTACCACGCAGATGGCCATTGTGGTGGATTCGGTACGCTCTCAGACCTCCGCCATCGGCCAGATCAACGAGGGCGTGGAGCAGATCTCCGCTGTGGTACAGACCAACTCCGCCACCAGCGAGCAGAGCGCCGCCGCCAGCGAGGAGCTCTCCTCCCAGGCAAACCTCCTCAAGGAGCTGGTCAGCTCCTTCCACCTGGGCCACGGCGGGCGTTGGTAAGACGTGCCGCAAAGGCGGGGCGTTTGGTGCGGGGGTGGGGGTTTTGGGCTGGTGGGCCCAAAATGCGCCCGCTTACAGCGCCTGCGGCGCGCAGCGGGCTGTTTTGGGGAGATAGCGGCTACCTCTAACCCCGGCCGCGGTTTGCGCTTCCTGGTCCGGTGGGCGGAAAACTGCGATTGGTTTCTGCCCCACCATTACGCCGCTGTTTGGAACCGCGGCCTGACGGCATAATAAGAACCTGTATTCATTGCCGGATGATGCAGGCAGGGCAAGGTTTTTTCTGCCCTGCAAGGCGAAAAACCGCCGGAATACTTGGTGTATTACAAGGTTTTTTAACGCAGCAGGACAGAAAAAGACTTGGCCTGACTGCGTCAGACGGTTATGAATACAGGTTCTAAGACGGCAGGGCCCGTGCTCCTTGGCACCGGCCCTGCTGTTATCTTTTGCTCCCTGGGGAGTTTCGCTCCTGCGGGAGCGACCAGGGCGCTGCCCTGGACCTGCAAGCCTTTGAAAAGGCTTGAGCGAAACTTTTGGAAACCGTATCGGTCGCCGCTGTGCGGGACTTTGAAAGGAGCGGATTGCTTTGCGAAATGGATTTATTAAGGTGGCGGCGGCTTCCCCCTTGCTTCGGCCGGCTGACTGCATTTACAACCGGGACCAGATCATCCATACCATCCATGCGGCACAGGCGGGGGAGGTGAAGCTGCTGGCCCTCCCGGAGCTCGCCGTCACCGGCTACACCTGCGGCGACCTCTTTGGCCAGAACACCCTCCTCCAGGGGGCGGAGGACGCCCTCTGCGAAATCATCGACGCAACGGCAGAAAGCGACCTCCTCCTTGTCGTGGGCGTCCCCCTCACCGTGCAGGGCCGCCTCTATAACTGCGCCGCCGTCATCCAGGACGGCAAGCTCCTGGGCGTGGTGCCAAAACGCAATATCCCCAATTACAGCGAGTTCTACGAGGCCCGCAACTTCACCCCCGGCCCCGGAGAGGTGCGGGACTGCCTCATCCTGGACCGGTGGATCCCCTTCGGCGGGGAGATGGTCTTCCGCTGCCGGGAGCTGCCGGACCTCTGCCTGGGGGTGGAAATCTGCGAGGACCTGTGGGTCCCCGCCCCCCCTTCGGCAAAGCTGGCCGCCATGGGCGCTACCGTCATCGTCAACCCCTCCGCCAGCGACGAGGCGGTGGGCAAAGCCGCCTACCGCCGCGCCCTGGTGGAAAGCCAGTCGGCCCGCCTCTGCTGCGCCTACCTCTACGCCGACTGCGGCGGCGGGGAGTCCTCCACCGACCTGGTCTTTGGCGGGCAGGATATCATCGCGGAAAACGGCGCCGTCCTTGCGGAGACCCAGCCCTTTGGGGAGGGCCTTGCCGTTACCGAAATCGATGTGGAGCGGCTGGCAGGCCAGCGGCGGCGCACCACCACCTGGCCCCCTGCCCCGGAGGGCGCCGAGGAGATCTTCTTTTCCATGGAGGTGCGCCCCACCACCCTGACACGGGAGATCTCCCCCACCCCCTTTGTCCCCGGGGAGCAGGACCGGGAGGCCCGCTGCCGGGAGATCCTGGCCATCCAGGCCCACGGCCTGAAGAAGCGGCTGGAGCATACCGGCTGTCCCCCGGCGGTGATTGGCATCTCCGGCGGGCTGGATTCCACCCTGGCCCTGCTGGTGACGGCTGAGGCCTTCGACCTGCTGAAGCGTCCCCGGCGGGAGATCATCGCTGTTACCATGCCCTGCTTTGGCACCACCAGCCGCACCCGGGGCAACGCCGAGGCCCTCTGCGGCGCCTTGGGGGTGACGCTGCGGACGGTAGACATCCGGGAGGCGGCGGCACGGCATCTTAGCGACATCGGCCACGACGGGGCCACGCCGGACGTCACCTACGAAAACGCCCAGGCCCGGGAGCGGACCCAGGTGCTGATGGACATCGCCAACATGGCGGGGGGGCTGGTGGTGGGCACCGGGGACCTTTCCGAGCTGGCGCTGGGGTGGGCCACCTACAACGGGGACCATATGTCCATGTACGGGGTTAATGCCGGGGTGCCCAAGACGCTGATGCGGCACATGGTGGCGGCGATTGCTGCCCGGGCGGGGGGGGCCTTGGGGCAGGTGCTGCTGGATGTGCTGGACACGCCGGTAAGCCCGGAGCTGCTGCCGGCCAGGGACGGGGAGATCAGCCAGCGGACCGAGGAGCTGGTGGGGCCTTATGAGCTGCACGATTTCTTCCTTTACTACACGCTGCGGTGGGGGTTTGGGCCGGAGAAGGTGCTGCGGCTGGCGGAGGCGGCTTTTGGGGGGGGATATGACAGGGGGGTTATTCTGCGGTGGATGGGGGTTTTTTACCGGCGGTTTTTTGGGCAGCAGTTTAAGCGGTCCTGCCTGCCGGATGGTCCGCGGGTGGGGAGCGTGGCGCTGTCGCCCCGGGGGGATTGGCGGATGCCCAGTGACGCGTCGGCGGCGCTGTGGCTCCGGGAGGTGGAGGAGCTGGAGGAGGGCCGGTAGCCTGACCGATAGAACAACCCTGCCCGCCAAAGGCCCGAAGGGCGCCAAAAGTTTCGCTCAAGCCTTTTCAAAGGCTTGCAGGTCCAGGGCAGCGCCCTGGTCGCTCCCGCAGGAGCGAAAGGCCCCAGGATGCTAACAACAACAGCAGGGCTTTTGCCAAGGGGATCGGCCCTGCGGGGGAACCCCTCCGTCGCCTGCGGGCGACACCTCCCCTTTCAGGGGAGGCCGGCCTAAGAGCCGCCTACGGCGGTTGGCCGTGGGGCTGCTGGCGCAGCCCTTTGGGGGAACGGTTCCACGGCAGTAGAGCTTGCGCCAAAGAACATGGGCCCTGCCGTCTTATCAGGCCGTCAGGCCGCGGTTTCAAACAGCGGCGTAATGGTGAGACTGGGGCCAATCGCAGGTCTGCACCCACCCAACCGGGAAGCGCAAACCGCGGCCGGGGTTAGGAGTAGCCGCTATCTCCCCAAAACAGCCGCCGACGAAGTTGGCGGCGCATTTTGGGTAACGAAGCCCAAAGCCCGTCACCAAGCAGCACCTTGCCCCTGAACCCCGCGCCCAACGCCGTTTTGGCAGCAGCCCCGCCCCAGGCGAGAAGCGCCTGTTCAGCATCACCCAGCCCGCCGCCTTGGCAGGTCTTATCCCGCCCCCCTCTTGACTTATAGCAACCATCAAAATTGTCGACACCCATCTGGACGGCAGCTTTCCCAGCTGCCTTTGTCCCAAAAACTTGAAAGCCATCAAGGCTTCCTGCG
>JAAWGY010000070.1 GCA_022795575.1 Angelakisella sp.
CCCAAAATGCGCCCGCCTCCAGCGCCTGCGGCGCGCGGCGGGCTGTTTTGGGGAGAAAGCGGCTACACCTAACCCCGGCCGCGGTTTGCGCTTCCCCGCAAGGCACCTACCAAACCGCCATAGCCCCCATCCTCACCCAAAAGCAGCTGCCCAAAACCGCGGCCTGACGGCCTACAACAAAACGGCAGGGCCTGTGCCAAAAACACAAGCCCTGCCGTTTTGATAGCCGTCCTGGGGAGTTTCGCTCCTGCGGGAGCGACCAGGGCCTGCGCGGCCCTGGACCTGCGGCCCGGTAGCCCGGGCGGGCACATAGCAGGCGCTCACAGGGTGCTCCTATCCCGCCGTTTGCGTTACCGCCTACCCCGCCAAAAAAGCCAGCACCGCCCCAAACAGCAGCACATTACAAACCAACGATACCCCCTCCATCAGCCAGGGGAACCGATGCTGTAGCCGCTGCGCGTTGCGATGCACCAAACTGGTGCTGGCCAGCACACAAACCACAAGCAGCAGCCAGTTGCTCAGCAGCAGATAAACGCTGCCGTCACTCCATAGCATGGCATAGCTGGTATTCCCCCCCAACCCCCGCAGAAGCTCAAAGCTGCGTGCCCCAAACATCGTCTGGAGGTAAAAAATCCCCTGGGAAAGCGAAAGACTGGAGTACCAGGCAAACGAAACAATAATCACCGTCAGCGTGTAAACCCGCCGGGCCAGCACCGGCAGCCGGTCAATGACCTGCTCCCCCCAAATGGTCTCCACTACAATAAAGACACCCAGGGAAGCCCCCCAAATCAGGTAGTTGAGCCGTATGCCATACCATAACCCCATCAGCATGGTGATAAGCATGATGTTGAGGGTGGTAGCCACCGGGCCGTTGTCCTCTGCCCCCAGCGCCCCGTAAACATACTTGCGGACAAACCGGTTGGCCGAGATGTTAAACCGGGAGAAAAAGTCTGTCACCGATTCCGCCTGAAGAGGGTAGTGGAAGTTTTCCGGCAGCTCCAGACCAAATATCCCCCCAATCCCCCGGGCCATGTCGCTGAAGCCAGAGAGGGTGTAGTAGATCTGGAAGATGGAGCAGATGATAAGCATCCAGACCGAAAGAACCGTCTTGTCCTGGTAGGGGATGTCCCGCAACTGCCCCGTCAGTACCGAAAGGCTGTCGGCCAAGATCACCTTTTTGGCCAGCCCGTGGAGCAGAAAAACTACCCCGGTGCCTATCCGTGTCAGGGAGGGCCGGAAATCCCGCAGCTGCCGGGAAAAGTCATTGTAGGAGAGGATGGGCCCCACATACAGCTTGCCGAAGAAGCAGCAAAACAGCCCGTATTCGTAGGGGCTTACCACCAGGTCCGCCTCCCCGTTGTACAGGTCCACCAGGTACCCTAAGCTGGTAAAGGCGTACACCACTACCCCAATGGGCATTGCGGTCCCCCTCAGCTGGCTAAGGGAGGAGAGTACCACAAAAAGGAGGATGCTCTTGCCCGCCCCAAACAGCAGCAGCCCCCGGGCCCGGCGGTCCCCTTTCCCCCACAGGAAGAGGGGCCGGGCCAGCAGGTAGTCGGTGCCCACCGACGCCGCCATAATCGCCAGCCCCACCGGGGAGATGGAGCCGTAAAAGTAGAGGGAAGCGATAAAAAGGGTAAATACCCGGTACCGGGGGGCAACGGCGTAGTAGACCGCCGCCGTCAGGGGCAGAAAGACCAGCAGAAAGCTTAGGCTGTAGATGTGCATCCTGGTTCCTCCCTCCTTAGAGCCTATTCAGGACCTCCCGGTGCGCCGGATTGGCAAGTTTTTTCCAACGATCCAAGAGCCGCCTGCGTCGGTTGGCCGTTGGAAAAAGACCTGCCAAGGCGGCGTGCAGGGAGCCCCTGGATAGGCCCCTTACATCGGGGCGGCTCTTCAGTCGTCCTTGGGGGGCCAGCGGATGGGAAAGCGCTCCGCCATCTCCCGGAACTTTTGGGTCATCACCCCAAAGTCCTGGTCGCTGAGGATGGCGGAAACCCAAAAGCGTTCCCAGTCGTTCCCCTCCAGCTGCTCCTGGAGCTCCACAAAATCCGGGTCGTCCTCCTCGGCGGTAAGGGCGACGCCCAGGTTTACTAAGATACCCCCCACGCAGCGGTGGGTGTGCAGCCGCATATACGGCTCGATGAACTGGGCCTCGCTTTCCACCGTCCGCCCTTTGGCGACGTTTTCCAGCCCCCGCACCAGGTCCTCCAGCTCCAGGCTGGTCATGCAGGGGTCGTCAAAGGAGTAGGTCAGCACCCCCTCGCTCAGCTGGATGCGCACCATCAGCCAGTTGTTGTCGTAGATGCTTTTTAGGGGGTGAAAAGGGAACTGGTAGCCCACCACGTTCACCTGGACAGCTCGCTGGTCGCAAAACAATCTCATGGCAGAAATCAGTCCTTTACGGGATAGTGTATACAAAATCCTCCCACAGCAGCCGGGTCCCCTGGTCGGTGCCCTCCGGCAGCAGCGCCAGGGCCATGGGGAACTCCTCCCCGCCCTCCTGGGGGACTAAAATGGCGTAATCGCCGTCAATCCTGGTAACAAGATACCAAACCGGTTCCATCCTCTTCTCCCTTCCCTTGGGCGGCCTCCTCCCGGAGCTCCGCAATCAGCGCCGCCAGCTGGTCAACATCGATTACCCGGGTAAGGATGCCGGGCAGGGCGTTGGGGCCGATGCCCTGGGGCAGCTCCAGCCGCCGCAATAAGGCCCGGCGGAGGGCGGCGCTCCCCTCCCCGCCGGAAAGGCCCAGGGCGTACAGGTCCCCCTTGGTGATGGGGGTCCGGGGGGGCGGCTGGTCGACACCCTCCCCGGCCAGCGCCCCCGCCTGGGCCAGGGCCTCCCGGAGGACGGCGACGTCGATGCCCTCCACCCCCAGGGTGCCCTCGGCGGAGGGGCGGGCCTTCCGCCGCTCCTTGCCGGGGACCTGGGGGATGTACACGTGGATGAGCCGGTCCGGCGGCACCGCCCCGGCGATGTGCTGCCGGATGCGGAAGCCGGCCCGATCGGAATCGGTAAGGACCACCACCGGCCCCTGCCGGGCCAGCCGGCGGATCAGGGCCAGCTTATCTTTTTGGGCAAAGATGCCGAAGCCGTCGGTCTGGATGATATCCCCGGTGAGGAAGGAGCTGAGCCGCGCCTTGTCGTACCGCCCCTCCACGATGACGGGGTATTTTACCCGGAGCTTTTCCATTATATGCCCTCCATCCGCCGGAAGATCTCGGCCACCGCGGCCTCCAGCGTCACCCGGGGATCGGGGCCGCTCTGCTTCATCTGGCTGTCGGCCCGGGCCAGCATCGCCAGGATGTCCCGGAGCATGGGGAGGGAAAACCGCCGCTGGTTTTCCACCCCCCGGTCGTAGCGGAAGCCGCCGCTGCCGCTGTAGCCCAGGGCCTTTTTGGCCTCCGCCGGGGGGATCCCCTCCTTGCGGGCGGCGGCGGCGCGGTACATATCCACAAAGGCCATAGAGAGGATGGAAAGGATGGTCACAGGGTCCTCCCGCAGAAAGATCAGCTCCTCGATGGTGGCCATGGCGGCGGAGTGGTTTTTGGCCACGATCTTGTCCGCCAGGTCAAAAACCCGGGCGTCGGCGGCAGGGGCCACCAGCTGGCGGATGTCCTCCGCCGTAATCCCCTCCGGGGAGTGTGCCGCCAGCTTTTGGGCCTCGGTGATCACCCGCTGGGGGTCCCGGCCGCAGTATTCCGCCAGCAGCAGGGCATCCTCCCGGGCCAAAGGGGCGCCGGCCCGCTTGGCGGCCTCTATGGCGGTTTGGGCCAGGGCGGAGGCCCCCGGCCGGGCCAGGGAGCAGACCACCCCGTGCTTGTCGCAGAGCTCCAGCACCTTGGGGCCCTTGCTGTCCCGCTTCTTCATCAGCTCCGGGCTGGTGCGGACGGTAATCAGCAGCAGCGTTTCCTCCGGCAGCTCCCCGGCCAGCTGCCGCAGCTTTTCCAGGTCGCTGGCCGAAAGGAGGTTGGGGTTCAGGTCGTCGATCAGGGCAAAGCGCCGGGGGGCCATCACCGGGAGGGAGAGGGCGGAATCGGCCAGCGCGTCCACATTGACGGCGGACCTGCCGTCGCAGCTGTACCGGTTAAAGTCCGGGAAGGCGGTGACGGCGAGGGCCTCCAGCTTCCGCTGGTACCGGAGGATCGACACGCTGTCCTCCCCCCACAGCAGCATCAGGGAGGGAAGGTCTCCGGCTTTTATCATGGCGTCTATCTTTTTGGGATCGGCGATGGTCACAAGCGGTCACATCCTTTCCGGCTCCGGCAGAGCGATGGAGATGATACCGGTATAGTATAGCACAGAAAGGGCGGTTGGGGAAGGGGGATATCGGCCAAAGGCCGGGGTATTCGCCCCCCCTTCCCGCCGCCGGGGCGGCTACATGGTCCGGAAGAAATCCCGGATGCCGTCGATGAGGATCAGCGCGGGGTCGGAGGGGCTCTCCCCCAGGCGGCGGGCGATGGCGTAGGCCCGGAAGGAGGCGGGGATGCGGTAGTAGCAGGGGCAGGCGGCAAGGTCCTTTACCTCCCCGGCCAGCATCCGGGGGATAAACCCCACCCCCAGCCCGGAGGCCACCAGCAGGTGCACCGTCTCCCAGTTGAGGGTTTCGCAGATGGTGTTGGGGACAAACCCCGCCTCCTCGCAGAGCCGCAGCCCCATTACCGAAAACTTCTGCACCTGCTTTAGGCCGATGAAGGCCTCGTTCTTCACCAGGGCCAGGTCGATGTAGGGAAAATTCCCCTCCGAAAGGGCGGTGGCGGGGTACCCGGCGTTGAGGGGATGGCTCCGGGGCACCGCCAGCAGAATCTCCTCCTGGTAGATGGCCTCGTACTCCAGCAGCTCGTTTTTGGGGGAGAGGGGCAGGGCGCAAAAGTCCAGCTCCCCCTCCAGCAGCAGCCGCTCAAGCCGCTGGGAGATGTCCTCCACAATGTCGATTTTCAGGTGGGGGTGCTGGTGGAGGATGGGGGGCAGCAGCCGGGGCAGGTAGTGCTGGCTGTAAAAGGGGGAGATGCCAAACCGCACCGAGCCCCGGTCCTTGCGGCGGCAGAGGTCGATTTCCCGGCGCATATTGCCGTAAACCCGCAGCATATGGCGGCTGTTTTTCAGGAAGATTTCCCCTGCCGGGGTCAGCACCAGGCTGTGGCCCTCCCGGAGAAAGAGCTGGGCCCCCACCTCCTCCTCCATCTTCCGCAGCTGCTGGCTCAGGGCCGGCTGGCTGATGAACAGGGCCTCCGCGGCGGCGGAAAGGGTCTTTTTCTCCACAATGGTGTCAAAGTATTGGAACGCCTTGATCTGCAATCCGAGCGCCTCCCAGTATAAGAAAAGATTATTCTTCTATTCTATATCTGTATTTGATAAAAAGCAAGCTTTGATTTATGATTAAAACAGAGCCTCTATCCGGTGGGAAATTTGCATTTTATCACCAAATACCGCGAAGAATAGCAAGGGACAGCTTATCGTAAAAACCTGCGTTCCTAAGCCGGAGGCGGGCTCGGAAAACGAAAAAGGGATGGCAAAATGAAAGGAGCAATCGGTATGAAAAGGATCCTTGCGCTACTGTTATCCGCCGCCGTGATGCTGGCGGCGCTGTCCGGCTGCGGCGGCAGCAAGCCCCCCGCCGGCAGCAGCGGCCCGGCCCCGGCTACCCCTGCCGCACCCGCCGGGGATGCCGCCCCGGCCGAGACACGCTACCTCACCCTCTCTGCCGTAGCGGCCAGCTCCGGCCTCTTCCCCTACTGCGTATCCATCGGCGAGGTGCTCTCCAAGCTGCCGGAGCTGGAGATTACCGTGGCGGAATCCGGCGGCAACGTGGCCAACACCCAGGAGCTGCGGGCCGGGGAGATCTCCATCGCCAACAGCATCTCCAACACCGATTACGAGAGCTACACCGGCACCGGCGCCACCTTTACCGACGATCCCTTTACCGACTTCCGCATCCTGTGGTACTACGAATCCACCCCCATCCAGGTATTTGTGGCGGCGGATACCGGCATCACCAGCCTAAAGCAGCTGGACGGCCAGAGCTTTAACCCCGGGGGCACCGGCACCGCCGCCTCGGTGGTGATGCACCAAGCCCTGGATACCCTGGGCATCCACCCCAACTACTTTGAGGCCGCCCAGGCCGACGCCGGGGACGCCTACGCCAACCGCCAGATTGTGGGGGCGGTCAAGACCGGCTCCGCCCCGGACAGCTACATCGTCCAGGCCAACACCAACCGCCCGGTGCAGCTCATCAACTACAGCGATGAGGAGCTGGCCACCGTTCTGGAGGCCATCCCCTCTGTCACCAAGGGCACCGTTGCCGCCGGCTCCTATGAGGGGGTGGACTACGACGTCCAGACACTCTGTACCTACCAGGGCATCCAGGTTGATATGAGCTTTTCCCAGGAGCTGGTTTACCGGATGTGGAAGGCCATGTGGGAGGAGTACCCCGACATCTGGAAGACCGCCTACACCAACGGCGCCAACAACAACGTCCCGGAGATGACGCTACAGGCGGCATCCACCCCCCTCCACGCCGGAACCGTCCAGTACCTCACCGAGCTTGGGTACGAGGTTCCCCCGGAGCTGATCCCACCGGAGTACGTCCCTGTTCCGTAAGATACAACACCGCCGGCATCCCGGGGGGAGATCTCCCGGGATGCCGGCACCACCAACGAGGAGGGAACCATGCGACAGTTGACCGGCTTTTGGGACAGGGTGGTAAAGGCGCTTTCGGTGGCGCTGATCCTGTTCCAGCTCTACACCACAGGCGTCCGCCCCTTTTCGGACATCATCCAGCGCAGTGTCCACCTGGCCTTTGTGCTGACGCTGGTATTTTTGATGAAGCCCATGCGCAAGGGCAGGGACCTGGACCGGGTCCCCTGGTATGACGTGGCCTTCGCCCTGCTGGCGGCGGCAAGCAGCCTTTACGTCACCTATATCTACGACACCATCGTCTACAAGCCCCTTATTTGGGTATCGGCGGTGGACAAGGTATTTGCGGTGGTGCTGGTGATTTTGATTCTGGAGGCCAGCCGCCGCAGCGTTGGTTGGACCTTCCCCATCCTGGGGACCGCCTTTTTGGTCTACGCCTACTGGGGGGAGCTGTTCCCCGGCATCTGGCGGCACCAGAATTTTTCCTTTAACAAGATTTTCCAGACGCTTTACCACAACGGCACCGGTATATGGGGGACGATGCTGGGGCTTTCCGCCGGGATGCTGGCCATGTTCAGCATCTTCAGCGCCATACTGGCGGGCACCGGCGGGGCGGAGACCTTCATCAAGATGGGCCAGCGGATCACCGGGCAGGCCACCGGCGGCTCGGGAAAGATTGCGGTGGTGGCCTCCAGCCTCTTTGGGATGATCTCCGGCTCGGCCATGGGCAACGTGGTAGCCACCGGCGTCTTCACCATCCCCTCGATGAAGCGGGCGGGCTACACCGGCGAGTGGGCCGCCACCATCGAGTCGGTGGCCTCCACCGGGGGACAGATTCTGCCCCCCATTATGGGGGCGGCGGCCTTCATCATGGCCCAGCTCATCGGGACAAGCTACCTTTCCATCGCCAAAGCGGCCATTATCCCGGCTGTCCTCTTCTACATCAGCTGCTTTGTCTCCATCCACCTGGTCTCCTGCCGGGACGGCATCCGGGGGGAGAAATCCCGCCCGGAGGTAAAGATTACCGAATACGTGGTAATCCTGGTGCCGCTGGCGGTGTTCCTCTTCTACCTGCTCCGGGGCTACACGGTGAATATGGGGGCCTTTTGGGCCACCCTGCTGGCGCTGCTCACCTACCTGGCCTGCTTTGGGGTAAACACCAGGGAGCTTGGCGCCACCCTGCGCTCCACCGGCAGCATCTGCTTTACCACCTGCGTCAAGGGGGCCGGCAGCATTGTGGAGATGTGCGGCATCCTGGCCGGCAGCCAGATTACCATCGCCCTCATCTCCCTGACCGGCTTTGCCACCAAGCTCTCCAGCATCATCGTCGCCCTGGGGGAGAACAGCGTCTTTCTCTGTCTCCTCTGCTCCATGCTGGTCTGTATCATCCTGGGGATGGGGCTGCCCACCACCGCGGCCTATGTGCTGGGGGCGTCGGTGCTGGCCCCCGCCCTGATCACCCTGGGGATACCGCCCCTTTCCGCCCACCTCTTTGTGATGTACTACGCCTGCCTTTCCGCCCTGACGCCGCCGGTCTGCGTGGCGGTGTTTATGGCCTCGGGGCTGGCAAAATCCAATTGGTTCCGGACCGCCTGCATCTGCTGCATGATCGCCCTGCCCATTTTCGTCATCCCCTTTACCTTCTGCTACAACCCTGCCCTGCTGCTGTCGGGGGAGCCGGTGGAGATTGTGGTGGCGGTGGTTACGGCTATCCTGGGGGTTGTGCTGGTGGATATCTGCACCGTGGGCTACCTGCGGGGACGGGTGGGGCTGCCCCTGCGGCTGGTGATGCTGGCCGGCGGGCTGCTGCTGCTGATCCCCAGCTACCTGGTGAGCCTGGCGGGGCTGGTCATCGGCGGCGCCGGCGGGGCTGCGGCTTATCTACAGGGCCGTCAGAAGGCCGGTCCGTAACGGCGGGGGGTAAGGGGATATGGAACAATCTTTTTTTCCCCACACAGGCCGATGGCTCAAGGGGAACACCCACGCTCACACCACCCGCAGCGACGGGCTCTGCCCGCCGGAGCAGCAGATCCGGGACTACATAGCCCAGGGCTACGACTTTTTGGCCATCACCGACCACAACCTCATCGATTCCCACCGGCTGGGGGCGGCGGCGGGGCTCTGCATGATCCCCGGCTGGGAGCGGGACATCCGCCACGCCTCGGACAACACCAGGTGCATCCACGTTGTGGGGCTGCTGCCGGTTTCTCCGGAGGAGGTGCCGGTGACAGAGGCCCGACGCTACGAGGTCAACGAGATTCCGGACCAGCAGCTGCTGGACGAGATGGGGGCGGCGGGGCAGTTTGTTATCCTTTGCCATCCTCGCTGGAGCCGGATGACGCCGGCGGAGGTGGTGGCGCTTACCGGCTTTGACGCGGTGGAGGTTTTTAACACTGGCTGCGAGCGGCTGATGCACGCGGGGCACGCCGGGCTTTACTGGGACGCGCTGCTGGAGGAGGGGCGGCGGGTTTGGGGCATTGCCTGCGACGACACCCACGGCAAGACCAGCCGCAGCGACCGGTTTGGCGGCTGGGTGATGGTACGGAGCGAGGACTGCACGCCTGGGGCTATCCTTGCTGCCCTAAAGCGGGGGGGGTATTACTTTTCCCAGGGGCCTGCGATTTGGGACTGGGGGCTGCGGGACGGGGCGGTTTA
This sequence comes from Angelakisella sp., assembly GCA_022795575.1. GTDB lineage: Bacteria > Bacillota > Clostridia > Oscillospirales > Ruminococcaceae > Angelakisella. Next base: position 9,293 of record JAAWGY010000070.1, read on the forward strand.
CCTGCGGTGCAGTCCCTGCCGGGAGGTTCATGTTACCACCTACCCTACCCGGGGATGTAGCTTTTGGGCGGGGGAGGGGGAGGTGCTGACCGAGATCTGCTACCCGCTGAAGGGGGGGGAGCGGTATGTGCGGGTGGAGTGCCGGGACGAGGAGGGACGGACTGCCTGGACGAACCCGCACTTTTGGGGGTGAGACGGGACAGCCTGTCCCACCGGTTGTGCCCGCCCGGGCTACCGGGCCGCAGGTCCAGGGCCGCGCAGGCCCTGAAGGCGCAGGGACCTTCTGCGGAAGGTCCGGGGGAGCCTTCGGCTCCGCTGCGCCTCACGGGGGAACCTTGGGCGTGGGGGCCCTCTGCGGAGGGCCCGGGGGCCTTCGGCCCGCCACGCCCCACGGGG
>JAAWGY010000071.1 GCA_022795575.1 Angelakisella sp.
CCGCCGGAGGCACCTTAAAACAGCAGCCACCCTTCGCAAAAGGACAGACAAGCTGCGAACGGACAGGCTTTAGGCCGGTGGTCCCAAAATGCGCCCGCCAATTGCATCGGCGGGCTGTTTTGGGGAGATAGGCCCTACTCCTAACCCCGGCCGCGGTTTGCGCTTCCCCGCCAGGCGGCTACCAACCCGCCATTGCCCCCAGCCTCACCCAAACGCCGCTGCCCAAAACCGCGGCCTAACGGCCTACAACAGAACGGCAGGGCCTGTGCCAAAAACACAAGCCCTGCTTTTGTGATAGCCGTCCTGGGGAGTGTCGCTCCTGCGGGAGCGACCAGGGCGCTGCCCTGGACCTGCAAGCCTTTGAAAAGGCTTGACCGAAACTTTTATCGCCCTTCGGGCATGACCACGGCAAAGGCTTCCTCGTATCTTCCACCCCCTCCCCCATCGCTATGCTGAAAACATAGTGGCAATTCCGCCCCCCTTCCGCTTGTGCAGACCCTCCCGTCCGAATATAATGTTACTATTATCCTTCCCCACCCCACCCAAAAGGAGGTCCTCCCCATGCGCCAGCAGCTCCTGGACCAAATCCGCCACTTCCCCGGCCGCGCCGGCCTCTACTGGCAGGACCTCACCACCGGCGAAGAAGCCGGCGTCCGCCAGGAGGAACCCTTCGAGGCCGCCAGCGTCATCAAGCTCCCGATACTGGTAGAGACCTTCCGCCAAATAGAAGCCGGCCTCGCCCAGGAAAACGAACCCTTCCCCATCCGGGAGGAGGATAAGCTCCCCTCCTGCGGCGCCCTGAACTACCTGCATACCGGCCTCACTGTAACGCTGATGGACCTTGCCACCCTGATGATCATCCTAAGCGACAACACCGCCACCAACCTCCTCATCCGCCGCCTGGGTATGGATAACATCAACAGCACCATCCGGGAAATGGGCATGACCACCACCCGCCTCCGCCGCCTCCTCTTTGATAGCGAGGCCAGCGCCCGGGGGGTAAAGAATACCATCAGCCCCGCCGAGATAGGCCGCCTCCTGGCCGCCCTCTACCGGGGGGAGGTGGTAAGCCCCGCCGCCAGCGCCCGAATGCTGGGCATCCTTGGGGACCAGCGGCTGAATGGTAAGCTCCCCTTCTGGCTGGACGGTAAAGTGAAGTGCGCCCATAAAACCGGCGAGGACAGCAATATCACCCACGACGTGGGCATCCTCTATGCCCCCCAGCCCTTTGTCCTCTGCGTCTGCGGCGACCCGGTCCATCCCCCCTCCCTGAATGCCCTGATGGCCGATGTCGCCCGACAACTTGTACAGCAGCAGAGTGTGGCGCTGTAGCCCTTAGCCGTTATTTTGACATTTTTTCGGACGAGGCTGCATTTTTTATTTGGTTAAAGCGGAAAATTCTCCTTGATTCCTTTACAAAAAGGCGTCGGGATGATATAATAAATGAAATTATTTCTCCGAAGGTTGCAGGAGCCGCCGATTTGCTCCCGGCAAAATATGCAACACAAACCGTCGCTTCCTGCATTTTTTCGGGGAAAGAACCATAAGGTGGTGGCTCTATGAAAATTACCGGGGTACATATCGGGGAGATCGGCATCCCCCTGGCCCGTCCCTTTAAGACCGCGCTGCGTACCGTGGAGCGGGTGGAGGATGTCGTGGTCCGCGTCACCGCCGAAAACGGCATGACCGGCTACGGCGAAGCTCCCCCCACCGCCGTTATCACCGGCGATACCAAGGGCTCGATCCGCTGTGCCATTCGGGATTTGATCGCCCCCGCCATCCTGGGGATGGATATTTTGGCCATCGACCAGGTGATGGAGGCCATGGACCATTCCGTCAAGGGCAACACCTCCGCCAAGGCGGCGGTGGATATGGCTTTGTACGACCTGTGGGGCAAGGTGCTGGGCCAGCCCCTCTGGCGGCTGCTGGGGGGCTACCGACCCTCCTTCCAGACCGATATCACCATCAGCGTCAACCCCGTTCCCCAAATGGTGGCCGATTCCCTGGCCGCCGTAAAGGACGGCTACCGTATCCTTAAGGTAAAGGTGGGCAAGGAGGGAATGGCCGACATCCCCCGCATCGCCGCCATCCGGGAGGCGGTGGGGCCGGATGTCTCCATCCGGGTGGACGCCAACCAGGGCTGGACGGTGAAGGACTCCATCCGCATCATCTCCGCTATGGAGGACCGGGGGCTGGAGATCGAGCTGGTGGAACAGCCGGTGCCCGCCCGGGACCTTGAGGGGATGGCAAGGATCACCCAGGCGGTTTACACCCCCATCCTGGCCGACGAAAGCGTCTTTTCCCCCGCCGACGCCGTGGAGATCATCCGCCGGGGCGCCGCGGACCTGATCAACATCAAGCTGATGAAGACCGGGGGCATCCACGAGGCCCTGAAGATCTGCGGCATCGCCTCCCTCTACGGGGTGGAGTGCATGATGGGCTGTATGCTGGAATCCAAGCTGGCGGTTTCCGCCGCCGCCCACCTCTGCGCCGCCAAGGGCATCGTCACCCGGGCGGACCTGGACGGCCCCTCCCTCTGCGCCGTGGACCCCTACCAGGGAGGCCCCGACTACGACGGCCCCACCGTCCGGATGAACCAGCTGCCGGGCATCGGCATTGCAAGCGTCCCGGCGGAGTTTACATAAAAGCACCCCGAAGACGGTGGCGCCCCCGTACAACGCCCTTTCTGCCAGGCCCCGGGCTTGGCTTTGGGATAGCCAATGAGAGAAGAAATGAACTGAAGGAGGAACGTAACATGAAGCGCATTCTTTCCTTGCTGCTCTGCTGCGCCATGCTGCTGAGCGTGGCGGGCTGCGGCGGAAACAACGGCGGCAGCAGTGCCCCCGCCGGCAGCAGCACCCCCGCCGGTGACGGCGGCAGCACCCCGGCCCCCGCGGCCGGCCCCAGCATCTACCGCAAGCTCTACTCCTCGGAGGTAACTACCCTCAACTACCTGTACACCGGCACCACCCTGGAGTTTGAGCCCGCCGCCAATGTCATCGACACCCTGGTGGAGTATGACAAGTACGGCGTGGTGCAGCCCGCCCTGGCCACCAGCTGGGAGACCTCGGAGGACGGCCTTACCTGGACCTTCCACCTCCGTAACGACGCCAAGTGGGTAAAGAGCGACGGCACCGAGTACGGCCCCGTTACCGCCCACGACTTTGTCACCGGCCTGCGCTGGGTGGTAAACCCCGAGAACCAGTCCAAGACCTCCGACGTGGTTTGCAGCGTCATCGCCAACGCCGACGAGCTCTACGCCAAGCAGATCACCGACTTTGAGCAGCTGGGGGTTAAGGCGGTAGACGACTATACCCTGGTCTACACCCTTAAGGCGCCCACCCCCTACTTCCTTTCGATGCTCACCTATGTCTGCTTTATGCCCGCCAACGCCGACTTTATCGCCGAAAAGGGCGACAAATTCGGCGCCGCTGACAGCGCCGATAACCTGCTGTACTGCGGGGCCTTCCGCATTGCCGACTTCCAGCCCCAGGTGCTGCACACCTTTGTAAAGAACGACGCCTACTGGGATAAGGACAACGTCTTCCTGGATGAGATTCAGGAGACCTTTAACAAGGAGGCTGTCACCCTGGCCCCCACCATGTACCAGCGGGACGAGGTGGACTACGCCGTTATCCCCGCCGATATCCTCCCCACCTGGATGAACGACAGCAAGCTGAAGGAGGTTGTAAGCCCCCAGCGCAACAGCTACTACAGCTATTTCTTCTGCTTTAACTTCGATCCCCGGTTTGACGCCGCCTACGAGCCGGATAACTGGCTGAAGGCTGTCAACAACGAAAACTTCCGCAAGTCCCTCTACTACGCCCTGGACCGTGTCAAGGCCAAAACCGTTGAGGAGCCCTACAACCCCGAGGGCCAGCTCATCGGCACCGTGGTTCCCAAAAGCTTTGTCAGCGTGGACGGCGTGGATTACACCGACCTGCCCGCCCTGAAGGGCTACACCGACGATCCCACCCATGGCTTTGACGCCGCCAAGGCCGCCGAGTACAAGACCAAGGCCATGGAGGAGCTGAAGAGCCAGAACGTCACCTTCCCGGTAAAGGTGCTGATGAGCTACAACCCCTCCACCGCCAACTGGGATAAGCAGTGCCAGATCATCGAGCAGCAGATGGAGGGCCTGCTGGGCAGCGACTACATCGATATCGTCCTGGAGGCCGGCCCCTCCACCAACTTCCTCTCCGAGGTCCGCAAGGCCGGCAAGTACGCCCTGATGCTCTGCAACTGGGGCCCCGACTACGCCGACCCCGAGACCTACACCGACCCCTGGAGCCTGGGCTTTACCTACAGCTGGCCCGAGCTGGCCACCGATCCCGCCTACGAGACCGGCGAGACCTACGCCGCCGGCACCCCCGGCCTGGACGAGAAGTTTGTTGGGGCCAAGGTAAAGACCTACAACAAGCTGGTGGACGAGGCCAAGGCCGAAAAGCTGGATCTTTCCGCCCGGTACAACAAGTTTGCCGAGGCAGAGGCCTACTTCATCGACCACGCCTTTATCATCCCCTTCGCCGTTAAGAACGACGGCTACTGCGTCAACAAGATCAGCCCCTTCGACCGCCCCTTCGCCCCCTTTGGCGTCTCCAGCCTTAAGTTTAAGGGCGCAAGGCTGCTGGATAAGCCCATGAGCCTGGAGGAGTACCAGGCCGCCGAGGAGCAGTGGGATAAGGAGCGGGAGGCCGCCCTGGCCGCGCAGTAATCCCCCAGTCGGTCATCCCTTGTGTTTGAGGTGACTGTAGATTTTCCCCACTCCCGGCAGAGCCGGGCGGGCGCGGAGCCCGCCCGGCTCCCGGGCGTACATCCCCGTTTGCAGGCCGAAACCCGCCGGTCAGCACCTTTCCCGCCGGCCGTCAGGTTTGAGTCTGCAAAAGCGCCCTACTTTATCCACAGAAAAGGAGCTGTTCCGTTTTGCTAAAGTACATCGCCAAACGGCTGGGTCAAGCGGTGCTGACCCTGTTTATCATCATCACCATTATCTTCTGCCTGCTGCGCATGATGCCGGAGGAAGGGTATTTGGGCGCCAACTACGACAAGATGAGCGAGGTGCAGCGGGAGACCATCCTGACCGAAATGGGGCTGCGGGATCCGGTGCCGGTGCAGCTGGCCAAGTTTTACCGGGACCTGCTCCACGGGAACTTTGGCACCTCCTGGATCTACCGGCCCAACGTGGCCATTACCGAAATCCTGGCCGATAAGGCCCCCGTCTCCATCCGTATGGGGCTGATGGCCATCGGCATCAGCCTGGTGGTGGGCATCCCCCTGGGGGTGCTGATGACCCGCTTTAAGGGCCACATCCCGGATAAGCTGGGGATGGCCTTTGTGGTGCTGGTGATGGCCATCCCGCAGGCGGTGTACCACCTCTTTATCCAAACCTACCTCACCGACGCCCTCAGCCTCCCCATGCTCTTTAAGGAGGCCAACGTCATGAGCTGGATTCTCCCCACCGTCTCCCTCTCCCTCTACAACACCGCCACCTTTGCCCTTTGGATGCGGCGGTACATGGTGGACGAGCTGAACAAGGACTATGTCCGGCTGGCCCGGGCCAAGGGTGTCAAAAACTCGGTGATTATGGCAAGCCACGTCTTCCCCAACGCCTTTGTCCCCCTGATCCAGACCATCCCCACCATGATCCTCTCCACCGCCATGGGCTCCATCTATGTGGAATCCCTCTATTCGGTGCCGGGGATGGGGGGGCTGCTGGTGGATGTCATCCAGCGGCAGGACAACGCCATGGTCCAGGCCCTGGTGCTGATCTACGCCGCCCTGGGCATCATCGGGCTGCTGCTGGGGGACCTGCTGATGGGTGTCTGTGATCCCCGCATCACCTTTGTGGAGAAAGGAGGGGCCCGCTGATGAAACGGTTTTTGGACGGACCGGTGGACCGGGTGGCGGAAAGCGTCACCCGCGCCGCGGCGGAGGACGCCTTTACCTTTGCCGAATACGACGAAAGCGCCGGGGAAAAGGTGGCCTGGTCGGATTACTCCTACTGGGGCTCCACCTTCCGGATGTTCTTCAAAAACAGGGTAGCGGTGGCGCTGCTGGTGCTGCTGGCGGCTATCCTGATCTTTACCACCATCCAGCCCTACCTGCCGGGGCAGCGCCCTGCCACCCTCATCAACAACGACCCGGAAACCGGCATGATGCTGATGAACGTGGCCCCGGGGGAGGAATTCTGGTTCGGCACTAACTCCATCGGCCAGGACCTGTGGAGCATGGTGTGGAGCGGCACCCGTACCTCCCTCCTCATCGGCCTGGCGGTGGCCTGCTCGGAGATTGTCCTGGGCATCACCATGGGGGTGCTGTGGGGGTATGTGCGGCAGCTGGACCACCTGCTCACCAGCCTTTACAACATTGTGGATAACATCCCCCAAACCATAATGCTCATCCTCATCTCCTACATCCTGCGGCCCAGTATGTCCACCATCATCCTGGCCATGTGCCTCACCAGCTGGCTAAAGATGGCGCGGTTTATCCGCAACCAGATTGTTATCATCCGGGACCGGGACTACAACCTGGCCTCCCGGTGCCTGGGCACCCCCACCTGGCGGATCATCCAGAAGAACCTGCTGCCCTACCTGGTAAGCGTGATGATGCTGCGCATCGCCACCACCATCCCGGAGGCCATCGGCAACGAGGTGTTCCTCACCTACATCGGCCTGGGGCTCCCGGTGGCCATCCCCTCTTTGGGCAACCTGATCAACAGCGGCCGGGGGCTGCTGATGTACGAATCGCTGCGGTATCAGCTGATCTTCCCGGCGGTGGTGCTTTCCATCGTCACCGTTTCCTTCTACATCATCGGCAACGCCTTTGCCGATGCCGCCGACCCCAAAAACCATCTGTAAAGGAGGACCAGCGCCATGACAGTCGAAAACAGCAGCACGGCCCCGGTCATCCTTTCGGTGCGGGACCTGGACATCAAATTCAACCTCCGGGGGCGGGTGCTTAACGCCATCCGGGGCATCTCCCTGGACCTTTACCAGGGGGAAAGCCTTGCCATTGTGGGGGAATCCGGCAGCGGCAAGAGCGTTTTTACCAAAACCTTTATGGGGCTTTTGGACCAGAACGGGGTGATTGCCGGGGGGGAGATCCTCTACAACGGCCAGGACCTGGCCACCTTCCGGACCGAGAGGCAGTGGCGGCAGATCCGGGGGCGGGAGATTGCCATGGTGCTCCAGGACCCCATGACCAGCCTGAACCCCTTAAAGACCATCGGCAGCCAGATTGGGGAGGCCATCGCCATCCACCAGGGGCTGCGGGGGGCCGCCCTCCGGGCCAAGGTGCTGGAGTGCCTTGGCGACGTGGGCATCCCGGACCCGGAGCACCGGTACAAGCAGTACCCCCACGAATTCTCCGGCGGAATGCGGCAGCGGGTGGTGATTGCCATCGCGGTGGCCTGCCGGCCCAAGATCCTGATCTGCGACGAGCCCACCACCGCCCTGGACGTCACCATCCAGGCACAGATCTTGGACCTGCTGAAAAACCTGAAGCGGAAATACGACCTCACCACCATCTACATCACCCACGACCTGGGGGTGGTGGCCAACGTGGCGGACCGCATTGCGGTGATGTACGCCGGGGATATCGTGGAGATTGGCAGCTGCGAGGAGGTTTTTTACACCCCCAAGCACCCCTACACCTGGGCGCTGCTTTCCAGCCTGCCCCAGCTGGGTGTCAAGGGGCAGGAGCTGTACTCCATCCAGGGGGCGCCGCCCAACCTCTTTACCGAGGTAAAGGGGGACGCCTTTGCCCCCCGCAATCCCCACGCCCTAAAGATCGACTTTGAGGAGCGGCCCCCCTACTTTGAGGTAAGCCCCACCCACAAGGCCCGGACCTGGCTTTTGGACCCCCGGGCCCCCAAGGTGGAGCCGCCGGAGCACATCCGGGAGCTACAGAGAGAGGGGGTAAGGCGCCATGGCGGATAACGGCAAGGAGCGGGAGGTATTACTCTCGGTACGGGACATGACGGTGGACTTTGGGAGCCGCCGCCACCCCTTCCGGGCGGTGGACCATGTCAGCTTTGACATCTACAAGGGGGAGACCTTTGGGCTGGTGGGGGAATCCGGCAGCGGCAAGACCACCATTGGCCGGGCCATCATCCGCATCAACCCCATCTCCGGGGGGGAGGTGCTGTACCAGGGGGAGCGGATCAGCGGCAAGATCAGCCGGGAGAAGGACCGGGAGGTAACACGAAAGATCCAGATGATCTTCCAGGACCCCATGGCCAGCCTCAACGAGCGGGCCAAGGTGGATTACATCGTCTCGGAGGGGTTATACAACGTCCACCAGGGGCTTACCGAGGGGGAGCGCCGGGAGCGGGTAGAGCGGGCGCTAAAGGCGGTGGGGCTGTTGCCGGAGTTTGCCAGCCGGTTCCCTCACGAATTTTCCGGCGGGCAGCGGCAGCGGATCGGGATTGCCCGGGCGCTGATCATGGGGCCGGAGTTTATCATTGCCGACGAGCCGATATCGGCGCTGGACGTGTCTATCCGGGCCCAGGTACTGAATCTGCTGGCCAAGCTACAGAAGGAGCGGGACCTGACCTATCTGTTTGTGGCGCACGATCTTTCGGTGATGCGGTTTATTACGGACCGGATTGCGGTGATCCACAAGGGGGTTATTGTTGAGCTTTCGGAGACGGAGAAGCTGTTTGCTCATCCGCTGCATCCGTACACACGGGCGCTGCTTTCGGCGATACCGCTGCCGGATCCTATCCGGGAGCGGGAGAAGGTGCTGGAGGTATATGACCCGGGCCAGCACGATTACAGCACGGACGGGCCGGTGTGGACCGAGATTGAGCCGGGGCATTTTGTGCTGGGCAACCAAGCGGAGCTGAACGGCTACCGGGAGCAGTTAGCGCGGTAGCGCAGCACCAGCCCTGCCGCCACAGCGCCGCAGGCCGCAAAAGTTTCGCTCAAGCCTTTTCAAAGGCTTGCAGGTCCAGGGCAGAGCCCTGGTCGCCCGCCGCAGCGGGCGAAACTCCCCAGGTTGACTATGATAATAGCAGGGCTTGTGTTTTTGGCACAGGCCCTGCCGTTCTGTTATAGGCCGTCAGGCCGCGGTTCTAAACGGCTGCTTCCTGGTGAGGCTGGGGCCAATGGCAGCTTGCCGCCCAACTGACCAGGAAGCGCAAACCGCGGCCGGGGTTAGGGGTAGCCGCTATCTCCCCAAAACAGCCCGCCGCGCGCCAAAGGCGCTGGAGGCGGGCGCATTTTGGGACCACCGGCCTAAAAGCCTTGCCCTCCCCACAACGAAACGGAGCAACAAACATCCTCTCCCTCACTCCCCCCGCAAGGAATCGAAATCCGCCGGAGGCACCTTAAAACCAGCAAGCACCTTTCGCAAAAGGACAGCTAAGCTGCGAACGGACAGGCTCTTACGCCGGTGGTCCCAAAATGCGCCCGCCAATTGCATCGGCGGGCTGTTTTGGGGAGAAAGCGGCTACTCCTAACCCCGGCCGCGGTTTGCGCTTCCCCGACAGGAAACTACCAAACCGCCATAGCCCCCATCCTCACCCAAACGCCGCTGTTCAAAACCGCGGCCTGGGGGACTGCCGAAATGCTCCTTGGTCAGGCCATGACGAAGCGATAGCGTCCTGGGGAGTTTCGCTCCTGCGGGAGCGACCAGGGCCTGCGCGGCCCTGGACCTG
>JAAWGY010000072.1 GCA_022795575.1 Angelakisella sp.
TAGCCCCCAGCAGCCTTGTTAGGTGGCCGGTTGCGCCCGCTCCCTCCTTCCGGTTGGCCTGACAAGGTGCCTCCGGCGGATCTAATTCCCTGCGGGGGGTTCCCTCCCTTCGGTCGGGTGGAGCCTCCGGCGGATTTTGATTCCCGGCGGGGAGAAAAACCCCTCCGGCCTTCGGCCGGAGGGGCTGCCGCTGGGCGGCGGGGGAGTGGGTGGGATGGGTTTGCGGATTTGTTGCCTTGTTTGGTTGTGGTTTTGGGTTCACTGGACTAAGAGCCCCTCCCCGGAGCCAAGCACCGGGTCAGTACGCCTCCTTGGCCTCTGTTCCCTCCACAATCTCCCGGCCGTTGCTGGTGCCCAGGCGGCTGCAACCCAGGGCGATGTAGGCCTTGGCGTCGGCGGCGGTGCGGATGCCGCCGGAGGCCTTGATTTTGGCCGGCTTCTTCAGGTACTTGCGGAAAAGCCGGATGTCCTCCTGGGAGGCCCCCCGGGTGCCGTACCCGGTGGAGGTCTTGATGAAGTCCGCCCCGGTGTCCTCCACAATGCGGCACATGGCCGCGATCTGCTCCTCGTTGAGGTAGCAGGTCTCGATGATGACCTTTAAGAGCTTTCCCCGGTTGTGGCAGAGCTCGCAGAGGGCGGCAACCTCGGCCTGGACATACTCCTGGTCCCCCTCCAGCAGCCGCCCTACGTTGATGACCATGTCGATCTCGTCGGCGCCGTTTTCTATGGCCTCCGCGGCCTCCGCCAGCTTGATGGCGGTGGTGTGGGTGCCGAAGGGGAAGCCGACGACGCTGCACACCTTGACGCCGGAGCCGGCCAGCTCCTTTGCCACCAGGGGGACGTTGCAGGGGTTGACGCAGACCGAGGCGAAGCGGTACTGCTTGGCCTCGTCGCACCGCCGGACGATGTCACCGGCGGTGGCAAAGGGCTTGAGATAGGTATGGTCGATGTATTGGTTCAGTTCCAAAAAAGACACTCCTTTGGGCGGTTTTGGGGACCGCCGGAAAAATGCCCCGGCCCCGGAGAACGCCCTGGGGCCGGGGGAGAAAGGAAGATGAGAAAATAGCGGTGGGGTTATTTGGCCAGCAGCGCCCTGGTCTGGTCAGAGATGGCCTGTACCGCCTGCTGGGGGGTGTAGCCCGGCTCCTCGATGCAGCGCTGGATCTCGGTCATCATGATCTCGGCGTGGATCTGGGGGTAGTTCTCGTTGATGGGCCGGGGGATGTCGGTGTAGTCCTTCAGCTGGGCCAGGGCGGTTTTGCCCCGGTCGTTGCCGGCCAGGAAGTCCTGGTAGACCTTGCTGTTGGCCGCGGCCTCGCTGCTGGGAACATAGCCGGTTTTGGAGGCCCAAAGGCCGGCCACGTCGGCGCTGGTCAGGTACTTGAGGAAGTCCATGGTGGCGGCGGCGTCCTCGTCATGGCCGGCCAGCATCACCACGTTGGCGCCGCCGGTGGGGACGCCGAAGCGGGTGTTTTTGGGCAGGAAGGCGGTGCCAAAGTCGAATTGGCAGGAGCTGGTGAGGGTGCCCAGGTCGCCGGAGGAGACGATGATCATGCCGGTGATGCCGGCGGCAAAGTCGGACCGGGCGGCCTCATAGGAGTTGTACTCCTTTCCGGGAGGCGCCTTCATGGAGCCCTCGGCGATCATATCCTTCCAAAGGGCCAGGGGCTTGGTGCCGGTCTCGTTGTTAAAGCCGATGTCGGTCTCGTCCTCGTTGAGGATGCGGCCGTCGGACTGCATGATGAAGGCCTCGTAGAACCAGGCGTCGATGGGCATCTCGAAGCCCCAGCGCTCGCCGGGCTTGGAGAGCTTTCTGGCGTACTCCCGCAGCTCGTCCCAGGTCTCCGGGGGATCCTCGGGGTCCAGCTCGGCCTCCTTGAACATCTCCTTGTTGTAGTAGAACATGGTGGTGCTGCGGTTAAAGGGCAGGGCGAAGAGGCCCTCGCCGTAGTCGCAGCAGTCCATCAGGCCGCTGTAGAACATCCCTACATCGATACCGGCGGCTTTGGCAAGGTCGGTCATATCCTGTAGGATGCCGTAATCGGCAAACATCTTGGTGCGCCCCATCTCCAGCTGGGCGATGTGGGGGGTGTCGCCGGAGGTGACGGCGGTCTGGAGCTTGGCGGCCATATCGTAGTAGTTGCCCTGGAATTCCACCGTGACGTGGACCTTGTCCTGGCTGGCGTTGTAGTCGCTGACGATGCCGTCCAAAGTCTCGCCCATGCCGCCGCTCATGCTGCTCCAGAAGACAACTTCGGTCTTTTCGGCAGGGGCGGGGGCGGTCTGGCTGCCGCCGGGGGCGGGGGAGGCCGGAGAGCCGGCCGGGGAGCTGCCGTTACCGCCGCCGGCGCAGGCGGCAAGGGAAACCAGCATCATCAGTGCCATGAGCAGAGATAAATACTTTTTCATCTGTTTAACTCCTTTTCTTTTCCGTTTTCCGTGGGTGTACCGGGTCTTTGCGGGGTTATTTATCCTTCAGGAGCCCTTCCATGCACCGGCCTTGGGCCTGGGGCAGGGGGAACCCTAAGATACGGGCAAAGGTGGGGGCTTCGTCGATGATCCGCTGCCGGGGCAGCGCCACCCCGGGGCGGATATCCGGTCCCGCCACCAGGAAGACCGGCTGGGGCCCCTTGTGGGGCAGGTGGCCGTGGGAGGATACCGAGAATTTGTAGTCCGAGTTATCCGGCGTTACAATGGCCGGGCCGGTACAGGCGGCGCCGAAGCTGGTGGAGCGGGCCCCCTCCAGGACGTACGCAAAGGCGCCGTCCAGGTGCTGCTCGGCCAGCACCTCCTCCTTGGTATACACCGCCTCCACGCCGTACTCGTAGGTGCGGCGCATCCGGGTCAGGAGGGCCTCCAGCTCTGCCCGGGTCTCATCGTCGCCGGGGTCCTTCATCACCACCTGGCAGGAGAGGGAGGTGGAGTTGCAGTAGGCCCGCCAGCCGGTAATCTCCCCGTCATCGTCAAGGGTGATGAGCCCCGCCTGGGCCAGCAGCACGTTGGGGTTGAACATCCGCTTTACCGCCAGATGGCCATGGTCGCTGATGACGGCAAAGTTGGTCTGGTCGTAAACCCCGGCGTCCATGGCGGCCTCCTCGATACGGCCGAACCAGTCGTCGTTCTGGATGACGGCCATCTCCGGGGCGGGGCCGTGCACCCCGTTGGCGTGGCGGGTGTGGTCCAGGTGGGACAGGTGGATGAACATCACGTCCGGCTGGTAGCGGCGGATGATGTCGCAGGCGCAGCCCACCATCATGTGGTCCATGTGGGGCTGCTTGGTCTTGCGGAGCTTGTGCCAGTGGCGCTCCAGCACCCCGCCGGGGGCCAGCATATCCGGGGAGGCGGCGGAGGCCAGCACCGGCCGGGGGTCCTCCTCGGCGGTGGGGGGCCAGATCTCCGGCACCAGCCAGTCCACGTTTTGGGCCCCGCCCATGCAGGGCCAGCCGACGCAGGCGGTGGCAAGCCCCGCCCGGTGGGCGGCGTCCAGCAGCGTCTCCCGCTTTAGGTCCCGGTGGAACCAGTACCAGCCGGGGGAGGGGCCGCCGACGTTTAGCCGCTCGTTGTGGTAGATGCCGTGGGCCTCCGGCCAGCAGCCGGTGATGATGGAGGCGTGGGCCGGGTAGGTAAAGGAGGGGTAGACGCTGCGCATCCCGCCCCGGACATAGCTGCCCCGGCGGATAAGCCGCCCGATGTTGGGCAGGCCGGCCAGCTGGTCCATGTCCTCGTCAAAGAGGGAATCCACCGAAAGGACGATAAGCTTGTTTGCCATGACACAATCCCCCTTACTTAATGCCGGAGTAGGCAAAGGCCTTCCGGATCTGCTTGTTGGCGATGAGGTAGACAGCCAGGATGGGGACTACCAGGAACATATTCCCCGCCATCAGCACGTGCCACAGGCGGCCGCCCTCCTGGCTGTTGAGCATCGCCACCCCGATGGGCAGGGTGCGGAAGGTGTCCTTGGTGGTCATGATGAGGGGCCAGAAGTAGGAGTTCCAGCTGGAGATGAAGCTGAGGAGGCCGATGGTGAAGATGGCGGTGCGGGCCATGGGGATCATGATCTTCAGGATGATCATGGGCTCGCTGGCGTCGTCCAGCCGGGCCGCCTCGATGATCTCCTCCGGGATCTGCATAAAGTACTGCCGCAGCAGGAAGATGCCAAAGGCGTTGGCGATAAAGGGGAGAATCTGGGGCCAGAAGCTCTGGAGGATCCCCGCCTTGCTGAACATCAGGTAGACCGGCACAAACGTCACCTGCTGGGGGATCATAAAGCCCATCAGCACAATGCCGAAGAAGAACCCCTTCCCCCGGAATTTGCACCGGGCAAAGGCGTAGGCCGCCGGAATGATGATGAGGTACTGGAGGGCCAGCACCGAAAGGCTGACCACAAGGGAGTTTTTGAGGAAGCCCCAGACGTCCACCATCTCCAGCGCCTTGGCATAGCCCTCGGTGGTCCACTGGCGGGGGAGCAGGGTGGGGGGGTAGACGGTGGTCTCGGCATAGGGCTTAAAGGAGGTAAAGACCATCCAGATAAAGGGGTAGGCGATGATGCAGATCACCAGAACCTTGCAGAGGGCGCTGATGACGGCTGCCGCCAAGCGGCCGGGGTGGTTGAGCCTTGATTCCATAAAAACGCGCCTCCTTTTGGTTACTGATAGTGGACCTTTTTGCCCAAAAAGGCAAAGTAAAGGATGGTGAGGATGCCCACAAAGGCCAGCAGCACCACGCCCTCCGCCGAGGCGATGCCCAGCTTAAGGTACTTAAAGGCGTCCGAGTAGATCTGGTACACCAGGGTGTTGGTGGAGTTCACCGGCCCGCCCTGGGTCATCAGGTTTACCGTCTCGAAGACCTGGAAGGAGCTGATGGTGGCCACGATGGTGGTGAAGAAGAGGGTGGGGGAGATCATGGGCAGGGTGATCTGGAAAAAGACCTTTACCCTGGGGGTGTCGTCGATGCTGGCGGCCTCGTAGATGTCCTTGGGCACCCCCTGGAGGGCGGCCAGGATGAGGAGGGAGTAGTAGCCCAGGCTCTTCCAGACCATCATCCCCACCAGGGAGGCCAGGGCGGTGCGGCTGCTGGCCAGGAAGGGGAAGGGGGAAAGGCCCACCGCCCGCAGCAAAAAGTTGATGGCCCCGATCTGGGGATCCATAATCCACAGGAAAACGGTGGAAACCGACACCAGCGAGATGATGTGGGGGGTGAAGACGGCGGCCAGGGTGACGCTGTTGAGCCGCTTTTGGGCCTCCCCGTTCACCCACACGGCAAAGAGGGTGGCCAGCACCATCAGCACCGCCACCAGCCCCACGCTGTAGATGATGGTGTTGCGCAGGGTGGTGTGGAAATCCACGCTGCCAAAGAGGGTGGCAAAGTTATCCAGCCCTACAAAGTTGCGCTTTTTGCTCAGCAGGCTGCCGTCGTGGAGGCTGGAGTGGAGCAGGTAGAAGATGGGGTAGATGGTAAACACCGAAAGGAGCAGGATGGCCGGGGCGATGAGGAGGTAGCCCTTCAGCGATTCCTTGCGGCCGGCGGTGAGCAGTCTCTTTTTGGGGGCGCTCATGGCTGCACCTCCTCCCGGGGGAGGGCCGCAAGGCGGTCCAGCAGCTCCGGGGTGAGGGGGGCCCGGCTGCCGTCGGTATCAAAGACATAGAGGTGCCGGCGGCGCACCCGCAGCAGGCAGCGCTCCTGGGCCTCCTCCTCGGTTTTCACCATCAGCTTGCCATAGGCGGTATCCACCGAGTACTGGTACTCCGCCCCCAGCTGCTCCCGGGTAATCACCCTGCCGGGGATGGTAAGGGCGGCGTCCTCCGCCGGGGCCAGCGTCACCTTCTCCGGCCGGAAGCCCACCCAGGCCCCCGGCACCATCTGTGTGAGGATGTTCATGGGCGGGGTGCCGATAAACTGGGCGGTGTAGGCGTTTTGGGGGTCGTGGTACATCTCCTTGGGGCTGGAGCGCTGCATAATGACGCCCTTATCCATCAGGACGATGTTGTCCCCCATGCTCATGGCCTCCACCTGGTCGTGGGTGACGTAGATAAAGGTGGTGCCCAGCCGCTTGTGCAGCTCGATAAGCTCCACCCGCATTTGGGCCCGGAGCTTGGCGTCCAGGTTGCTGAGGGGCTCGTCCATAAGGAAGACCTTGGGGTTCTTCACCATGGCCCGGGCCAGGGCCACCCGCTGCCGCTGGCCCCCGGAGAGGGCGGAGGGCTTGCGGGAAAGGTAGGGGGTGAGGCCCACAATCTCGCAGACCTCGGCGATGAGCCGGTCCCGCTCCGCCTTGGGGACGCGCTTGTTCTTGAGGCCGAATTCGATGTTGTCCCGCACCGTCATGGTGGGGTAGAGGGCGTAGTTCTGGAAGACCATGGCGATGCCCCGCTTGCCGGGGTCGGTATCCACCACGTTCTCGTCATCGATGAGGATCTCCCCGGCGGTGGGCTTTTCCAGCCCGGCAATCATCCGCAGGGTGGTGGATTTGCCGCAGCCGGAGGGCCCCACCAGCACGGTAAAGGAGCCGTCCTCGATCACCAGGTTCAGGTCCGGAATGATGACATCCTTGCCGTAGACCTTGCGGATGCCTCGCAGCGTAATAGAGCTCACAGCGTAACCTCCTTAAAGCGGGATGTTGTTCTCTTGGATAAAGGCGGCGATCTCCCGGGCGGCGGGCATGGCGGGGGCGGTGCCGATGCGGGTGACGGCCAGGTTGGCCACCACGTTGCCGTAAAGGGCCGCCGCCTTCAGGGGGAGGCCCTGGCTCAGCCCGGCCAGCAGCCCGCCGTTAAAGGCGTCCCCGGCCCCGGTGGTATCCACCACCGGCACATCGTAGTTGTGCAGCCAGGCCTCGCTTTCCCCGTCGTTGTAGTAGACGCCCCGGCCCCCCAGGGTGATGATGACCTTCTGCACCCCCTTTTGGAAGAAGGCCTCCGCCGCCCCTTTGCAGCCCTCCGGGCCATCGCAGGGGATGCCGGTAAGGATCCGGGCCTCCACCTCGTTGGGGGTGACAAGGTAGAGCATCCGGTACAGCTCCTCCGGCAGGTGCTGCACCGGGGCGGGGTTGAGGATCACCCGGACGCCCTTTTTTGCCGCCAGCCGGATGAGCTTTTCGGTGGCGTCGGTGTTGATCTCCAGCTGGAGGAGGAGGTATTCGCACCCCGTCAGGGCCTGGTCCAGCCTGGCGATGTCGTTGTCGTCGTAGGTGCTACAGGCCCCCAGCACCACCACAATCTCGTTCTGGCCGGTGGCCTCGTCCACCGAGATCAGCGCCGCCCCGGTGGGGGCCTTGCCGGTGCGGAAGACGTAGTCCAGCCCGATGCCGTCCCTTTGGAAGGAGGACAGGGCGATGCCGGCAAAGTCGTCCTCCCCCAGCTTGGTGGAAAAGACCAGGTCGCACCCGGCCCGCCGGGCGGCGGCGGCCTGGTTGGCCCCCTTGCCCCCCGGCCCCGCCCGGAAGAAGCTGCCCATCACCGTCTCCCCCGGCTCCGGCAGGTGGGGGGTCCTGGCCATCAGGTCCACCACAAAGCTGCCGATGACCGCTGTCTTTTTCATAGCGTCACTCTCCTTTGCTTCCCTCTGCTGCTGTTTCCTTCTTTTCTTTGCAGTATCGCTCCGAGCCCCGGATCTTCAGCTCCGGCGTCAAAATCACCCGCTGGGCGGGGTGGTCCCCCTTTTTGCGGCCCATAGCCCGGGCCAGCAGCTTCATGGCCTGCCGGCCCATCTCGTGGGTGGAGCGGTCCACCACCGTCAGGGCGATGCCCAGCATCTCCAGCGTCACCACCTCGTCAAACCCCACCACCGCCATCTCCTCCGGGATGCGCCGGCCGGTGCGGGTAAGGGCCGCAAGGCAGCCCAGGGTCATCAGGTTGTTGGCGGGGAAGATGGCGGTGACGTCGGGGCGGCGGCGCAGGATGGACCGGGTGATGGCCTCGCCGCTTTCCACCGAAAAGTCGCCGTAATAGACCAGCTCCTCCTCCACCGGCAGGCCGGCGGCGGCAAAGGCGTCCCGGTAGCCGGTAAGCCGGTCCCGGCCGGGGACGGTGTCCATGGGGCCGCAGATGGCGGCGATGCGGCGGTGGCCGTTTTCCAGCAGCAGCCGGGTGGCCTCGTAGGCGCCTCTGCGGTTATCGATAAACACCCCGTCCAGGTTGGAATACTTGACGTCCCGGTCCACCAAAACAATGGGGATGCGCATATTGCTCAAAAGGTTCAGGTACTCGTTGTTGATGCTGTCGTCGTCGTCCGAGTTGGGGGTGATGATGATGCCGCTGACCTGGGCCTTTTGCAGCAGCCGCAGAAAGTGGATCTCCTCCTGGTCGGACTGGCGGGAGTTGCAGATAAAAAGGCTGAAGCCCTGCTCCGCCGCCGCCGGCTCGATGCCGGCGATAACCTCGGCGAAAAAGCCGTTGCTCAGGTCCGGGATGATCACCCCGATGACCTTGCTGCCGCTCCGGGTCCCCCGGACCAGGTCGGCGGGGTCCAGCCCCAGGGCTGCCATGGCTTCCTCCACCCGGCGGCGGGTCTCGGGCCGGACACTGTCCGATTTGTGGATCACCCGGGATACGGTGGCGGTGGATACCCCGGCCCGCCGGGCAATGTTCCTGACATTGGCGGCCATTCATAGCTCCTTTCGGCGTTTTATCATTTCTGGAAACCGTCGGTCATCCACACCGGCGATGTCAGGTGTCCCTCCGGGGGCCTGCCGCGGTCTCTATTCTTAGGAAACCACAAACGGGCGGCAAAAGAAATTGACAATTAGACCAAAGATTCTTTTGCTTTCTCCAGGAATGTAACCAAAAGCCGGTTATTTTTCATGTTGTTACATTTTGTTTCAGAAAAAATTGTTTTACAGCCCCCGTTTCTTGTGGTATTTTGTAAGTGGGCCGAGGCCCCGGGGGACTCCGCCCGGGGAACGGCGGGAAGGAGGAGGCAGTATGCCACAGCAGTACGAGCCCCGGGCAGGATGTGTCACCCTTGGGGGCTGACGGGCCAACGGGGTGATCTTGGCGCTGCCGGGCATTGACCAACAGGCGTTTGACGCTATGATTCCCCAAACTGATGAAAAGGTGGTTGTTTTAAGATGCTGAGAGGGATTCCCAATTGTCTTTCCCCCGAGCTGCTAAAGGTCATTGCCGAGATGGGGCACGGGGACGTGCTGGTTATTGGCGACGCGTTTTACCCCTCCGCCTCCAGCGCCCGGCACAGTATGCTGGTGCGGGCGGACGGGGTGCGGGCGACCGAGATCCTGGACGCGGTGCTGCGGTTTTTCCCCCTGGACCGGTCGGTGGAAACGCCGGTGCTGATTATGGACAAGCAGGACTGCGACAAGGAGATCCCCACCCCCATCTGGGAGGAATACCGGGAGGTGGTGCGCCGGTACGACGACCGGGGGGACGGGTGCGTGGGGATGATTGACCGGTTCGATTTTTACAAGGCGGCGGAGAAGGCCTACGCCGTGGTGGCCACCGGGGAAACGGCGCTGTACGGCTGTATGATGATCCAGAAGGGGACGCTGTAACGGGGTAAGTGTTAGAACCTGTATTCATAACCGGATGATGCAGGCAGGACAAGGGATTTTCCCGCCCTGCAAGGCAAAAAACCGCAGCAATACTTGGTGTATTGCAAG
>JAAWGY010000073.1 GCA_022795575.1 Angelakisella sp.
TCAACCTGGGGAGTTTCGCTCCTGCGGGAGCGACCAGGGCCTGCGCGGCCCTGGACCTGCGGCCCGGTAGCCCGGGCGGGCACAACCTGACGGTCAGGCTAAGCCCCCTCTTACACATAAAACAAGCTCTCGCTCAAATGCTCCGGATCACAGGTGATATCAATCCCCAGCTTGGAGCAAATCTTCTCATCACTGCGGGTAAGATAGGCCGTAGAATGTGCCTGACACCCATCCAATTCCCCCAGCCGCTCCAAAGCCGCCTGTGCCGCGGGATTGGTCACAGCAGAAATGGAAAGCGCCATCAAAATCTCCTCCGCCCCAAGATGACAATTCTTCATCTTTAGGGGACCACTCTTCAGGTTCAGAATAGGTTGGATGATTATGGGAGGCAGAAGCAGCATCTCATCCGGTACCTTGGCCAGGTGCTTGGCAGCGTTAAGAATCGCCGCCGCCGCCGCCGACATCAGCTTGCTGTTGCGCCCGGTGATGATGGTGCCGTCATCCAGCTGGATGGCCACCGCAGCCACCCCCTCCTTTTTGCCCAAACGGGCCTTGGCCTTCTCCAGGTACTCCCGTACCGGCGCAACCACCGCCCGGTCCTCGGTGCGCAGGTTCATCGTCTCCATCAGCATCTGGAGACGGTGGAACGTCTCAATATCGACCGCACCCTGGCGGTAGCCCGCCGCCGCCTTCAGGTAGCGCCGGATGATCTCCTGCCGGGAGGCCTCCTGTACCACCTCGTCGTCAACAATGGCAGCAGCAATCTGGTTCACCCCCATGTCGGTGGGGGAGCGGTAAACCGAGTCGTCCCCGGTGATCCGCTGGATGATGCGCCGTACCACCGGGAACATCTCCATGTCCCGGTTGTAGTTGACGGTGGTAACGCCGTAAGCCTCCAGGTGAAAGGAATCGATGATGTTAAAGTCCTTGAGGTCGGCGGTGGCAGCCTCGTAGGCGACGTTAAGGGGATGCTTGAGGGGGACGTTCCAGACAGGGAAGGTCTCAAACTTGGCGTAGCCCGCCCGGTTGCCTAACCTGTGCTCGTGGTAGAGCTGCCCCAGGCAGGTGGCCAGCTTGCCGCTGCCGGGGCCGGGGGCAGTGACCACCACAATGGGCTTTTCGGTGCGGATGTAGGGGTTTGCCCCGTACCCTTGGTCGCTGACGATGGTGTCCACCTCCGAGGGATAGCCGGGGATGGGGGCGTGGGTGTAGGTGGTGATGCCGCGGCTTTCCAGCTTGTTGGCAAAAACCTGGGCGGCGCGCTGGCCCTCGTACCGGGTGATGACCACCGAGTTGACGGTGAGGCCCAGGGAGCGCAGGTCGTCGATAAGCTTGAGGACCTCCGCCTCGTAGGTGGTGCCAAAATCCCCCCGGCGCTTGTTGTGCTGGATGTCCCCGGCGTAGACACAGATGAGGATCTCCGCCTGGTCCCCCAGGGATTGCAGCAGCTCCAGTTTGGCGTTCTCCCGGTAGCCGGGCAGGCACCGCTTGGCGTGGAGGTCGTACATCAGCTTGCCGCCGAATTCCAGGTAAAGCTTGTCCCAGCCCTTCACCCGCTCCAGGATGTATTTGGACTGCCTCTCGATGTAAATTTGATGATCAAACCCCTGCTTCATTGTAAGATACCACCATTCCCCTTTGACTCTGGATATCCGCTTTTGGGCGGATGCCCCCGCTAAACATTTCAATGTGGTATTATAGCACATTTGCAGGGCGTTTGGAAGCCTTTTTTCCGGAATCCGGGGCCTTGCAATTTGCCGGGGAATCTGCTACACTTGGTTCCAAAGAATACCCGCACAAAGGAGCATCCGGGCCTGGGGCGGTGGCTGCCTCCCGCCCGGTAGGAAAGACAGGTGCAAAGCCTGCGCGGTCCCGCCGCTGTATGCGCCGGGGGCGGTAAGAGCCTATTCAGGATCTCCTGGTGCGCCGAATTGTCAGGGATTTTTCCAACGGCCCAAAAGCCGCCTACGACGGTTGGCCGTTGGATGCGCCTGCGGGCGCAGTAACGCAGCGGGACGAAAAAATCCCCGTCAAGGCGGCGTGCAGGGAGATCTTGAATAGGCTCTAAGCCCCAAGGCTCCCTCCAATACGCCATTGGCGCGCCTGCGCCGAGAAGGCGGAGGGGGCTGGCGCGAGCCAGAAAGCCTGCCTTTGTGTGTTTTCCCCGAGCCTCTGCGTGGAAACAGACGGACCCGGGGGCCGCCCCCCTTGGGCGGTAACAGTAAGACTGCTCCCTTGCCCCGGCGCCGGGGGCCGGAGCAGTCCCCTTTGCTGTTGCCTCCGCCAGGGCTGGCGGCTGGTGGGCCGAATCCGGGGCCCGCCGTTTTCCGGTTGCCTGTAGGGCAAGGGGAAACGGCGGGCCCCGCCTTTTTGTCCCTCCGGAGGGGGAACGGGCCTTCTTTTGCATACCATATTATTTACGGAAAAGAGGTATGACAACAGTGAAACAGAAGCAGATTTTTTCCCTCCTGATGGCCATGATGATGGTCCTTTCCCTCTGCGCCTGCGGCCAGGGAAACGCCCCGGCAGCGCCCCCGGCTTCCCCGCCTGCGGAAAGCGGCGGCTCCCCAGCGCCCAAGCCGGAGGGCCCTGCTACCATTACCCTCACCGACAATGTGGGGAGGCAGGTGGAGCTGCCCTGCCCTGTGGAACGCTGTGCTGTGGCCCTGCGGTACACCAACGAGCTCATCCGGGCCTGCGGGGCCATTGACAAGGTGATCGCTGTGGACCTGAACACCGCCCAGGACCGGGATTACTGGGGGATGTTCGATCCCGGACAGGTTATCGGCAAAAGCCAACGGGAGCTGGACTACGAAAGGATCATCCAGCTGGCGCCCCAGGTGCTGATTCTGCCCTCCAACGGCTCCTATGAGGAGGCCGCCGAAAAGCTTGCGCCCTTTGGCATTCAGGTCTTTGTCCTGTCGGGCTATGACACCGCCGGCTTTGCCAGCCAGTGCGAGGTCATTGGAAAAATGTTTGGGGTGGAGGAACAGGCGGAAAAATTCTGCTCCTACTTCACCGAAAAATTGGACTACATCCACCGGCAGCTGGAGGGGGTGGAGCCCCGGACCTATTACTACGAGGGAAACACCGATTACACCACCGCCCTGCCCGGGGACTACTTCTATGATATGTTCCGCCTGGCGCATGGACAAAGCATCTTTGCGGACGCCGCCGGGGTAAGCGCCGGCCAGGTGGACCCGGAGGAGGTCATCCGCCGTGCTCCCGATGTCATCATCAAGATCATTACCCCGGATAAGGCCCGGACCGGTACCGGCCTCTATGAGCCGCCGGAGAAGGCCCAATTTGCCCGGAGCTGTCAGGATATCCAGGCCCGGCCCGGCTGGCAGGACATTCCGGCGGTGAAGAACGGCGACATCTACCTGATGACCCAGTTCAGCCACGGCGGGGCCTGTAAGTTAGTGGGCACCATGTACGCCGCCAAATGGCTCTACCCGGACCTTCTCCCCGACCTGGACCCCGACGAGGTCTTTCGGGCCTGGCTGGAGGACTTCCAGGGCTTCCGGAACATCGAGGGGCATTTTTACGCTGCCGGGGAGCTGAAATGAGGCGGCAGAAGACTGTCCCGGTAGCGCTGCTGGCCCGGTACCGGGCGGGCCGGGCCAGGGGCGCCGCCCTCATCGCCGGGGGCGGGCTGCTGACAGTGGCGCTGATGGCAGTCTCCGCCTCCCTGGGGGCCACCGGCACCACCCCCGGGGAGGTGGCCGGCGCGGTGTGGGGAGCGCTCCGGGGGGTGGAGCTCACCACCCCACAGCTGGTGGTGCTCCACCTGCGGCTCCCCCGGGGGGTGATGGCGGTGGCGGCGGGATGGGGGCTGTCGGTATCCGGGGCGGCGATGCAGGGCATTACCCGCAACCCCCTGGTGAGCCCCTTCACCATCGGTATCTCCAATGCCGCCGCCTTCGGCGCCTCCCTCTCCATCGTCTTTGGGCTGGGGCTGCTGCCCGGGACCCGGGCAGGGGTGGTGCTTACCGCCTTTGCCCTGGCCCTGGCCTGCGCTGCGGGGGTTTATCTTGCGGCCGGCCGCGGCGGGATGGAGGCGGAGGCCCTGGTCCTCACCGGTATCGCGGTGAATTACCTTTTCAGCGCCGCCACCTCGGTGATTCAATATTTTGCCGATGAGCACAGGCTGGCGGCGGCGGTAGCCTGGGCCTTTGGCTCCTTCAACGGGGCCCGGTGGGAGGAAGCGGGAATGGCCGCGGCCATCACCGCTGTCTGTGCCATTGGCCTCTATGCCCTTGCCCCCGCCCTCAACCTGCTGGCAAGCGGTGAGGACGAGACTGCCCGCTCCCTGGGGGCGGACCCGGCCCGGGTGCGGGTGCTGGCGGGGCTGCTGGCGGTAATGGCCACGGCAGGGATCATCAGCTTTACCGGGGTCATCGGCTTTGTGGGGCTGGCGGGGCCCCATATCGCCCGGCTGCTGGTGGGGGGCGACCACCGGCTGCTCCTCCCCCTGGCCGGGGTGGCGGGAGCGCTGCTGACCCTTACCGCCGATACCCTTGGGCGGCTTATCCTGGCCCCGGTGCTGGTCCCGGTGGGGATTGTGGTCTCCTTTTTGGGGGTGCCGGTCTTTCTGCACCTGCTTCTTGGCGGGCGGAAGGGGGGCGGTTAGGGTGGCCCTAATTGTGGAGCGCCTTTCCTTCGGCTATGGGAAGCGGCTGATCTTAGAGGATATCTCCTTCCGGCTGGAGGCGGGGGAGCTGCTGGGGCTGCTGGGCCCCAACGGTAGCGGCAAGACGTCGCTGCTGGCCGCCATCGGCGGGCTGCGGCCGGTCCGGGGCGGGCGGGCCCTGCTGGACGGAGCGGATCTGGGAGAGCTTCCGCCCCGGGAACGGGGGAAGAGGATCGCTTATCTGCCCCAGGATACCCACGGGGCCTTTTCCATAACGGTAATGGACCTGGTGCTGCTGGGGCGGACCCCCCACACAGGCTTTTGGCCGGGGCGGGGGGACCGGGAGGAGGCGGCGCGGGTGCTGGAGCTGCTGGGACTGGAGGAGCTGGCCTTCCGGGATATCCGGAGCCTAAGCGGGGGAGAGCGGCAGCGGGCGCTGCTGGGGCGGGCCTTGGCCCAGCAGCCCCGGCTGCTGCTGCTGGACGAGGGGACCAGCGCCATGGACCTAAGAAACCAGCTGCGGACCATGGCGCTGCTGCGGCGGCTCTGCCGGGAGGAGGGGCTGATGGTAGCGGCGGCCATCCACGATCTGAATCTGGCCCTCCGGTTCTGCGACCGTCTGCTGCTGCTGCAAAAGGGGAGGGCTTGCGCCTTTGGCGGCCCGGAGGTGCTGACGTCCAAGGCGGCTGCCCAGGTGTACGGGGTGGCGGTGGATGTGGTGGAGCTTAACGGGCGGCGGGTGGTGCTGCCCCGGTAACGCGGGAGCCGCCCGCTGTTTGGATTTGGCTTGCCGGCGGCACTTGACAATTTGCCCCTGGGAAATTATACTTATACCTATAGGTATTGGGATGTTTTCTGAAAGGAGTATAGATCATGTTTAAGAAAAAACTGGGCGGTATCATCCAGGTAGACGGAGAGGAAGACACCCTGGACACCGCCGCCGTGGAAGAGCCTGTTGCCGCCGAGGCCGCCAACGCCCCTGTCAGCGAGGACGTGTGGGACAGCGACGAGGAAAAAGCCGCCAAGCGGGAGCTTCAGGAGCAGTCCAGCGTCATCGGCAAGGCTGCGGTCATCACCGGCGACCTGGGGGCCAAGGGCCCTGTCACCATCACCGGCGTGGTCCACGGCAACGTCAGCTGCGAGGATAAGATCTGCATCCGGGGCGAGGTGGTGGGCAACATCACCGCCAAAAGCGTCCTGGTAATGGATGGCGGGCGGGTTCAGGGCAACATTGCCTCCACCACCGACCTGGTGCTCCAGACAGGCGCCGCCATCGAAGGGGACCTGGTCGCCGCCAAGATGAACCTGGAGGGGAGCCTCACCGGCAACATCAACTGCTCCGGGGACCTCTGCCTGGGGGCCAAAAGCGTTGTCACCGGCGATATCTCCACCAAGGATATCTGCACCACCCTGGGGGCCCACATCAACGGCCGGGTGGAGATGAAGGGCTAAGAGCCTATTCAAGATTGTACAGCAAAGCAGCCACCGGCAGGCGCCGGCACGGGACAGGGGACGTCCTCCTTTCCCTCTGCCGGCCCTGCCCTTTTTTGAGGAGGAAGAAGAGAAGGATGGAGAAGACACAAGAGATGATCCGGCAGCTGGCCCGGGAGCTTTCGCTGCGGGAGGAGCAGGTGGCGGCGGCGGTAAAGCTTATCGACGAGGGGAACACCATCCCCTTTATCGCCCGGTACCGCAAGGAGGCCACCGGCAGCATGGAGGACACCGCCCTGCGGGAGCTGGACGACCGCTTGGGCTACCTGCGCAATCTGGAAAAGCGCCGGGAGGAGGTGCTGCGGTCCATCGAGGAGCAGGGCAAGCTGACCCCGGAGCTGGCCGCGGACATCCAGCAGGCACAGACCCTGGCGGTGGTGGAGGACCTGTACCGCCCCTATAAGCAGAAGCGCCGCACCCGGGCCAGCGTTGCCCGGGAGAAGGGGTTGGAGCCGCTGGCCCAGGCCATCCTGGCCCAAAACACCCTGGCCGAGCCCCTCTCCCTGGCCGGGGCCTACCTGGACGAGGAGAAGGGGGTTGCCACCCCCGAGGAGGCCTTGCAGGGGGCGCTGGATATCATCGCCGAGGGCATCTCCGACGATGCCGCCATCCGGGGGGAGCTGCGGCGGCTGATCCAGGCGGACGGCATGGTGGCCGTCGCCGGGGAGGGCCAGGAAAACGGCACCTACGCCATGTACCAGGACTTCTCCGAGGCGGTGGGGCGCATCGCCCCCCACCGGGTGCTGGCCATCAACCGGGGCGTCAAGGAGGGTGCCCTTAAGGCCGCCATCCAGCTGCCGGAGGAGCGGGCGGTGGGGCTTATCTGCCGCCGGGTGGTGACAGCCAAAAACCCCTGCGGCCGGGCGGTGGAGGCTGCCGCCCGGGACAGCTGGAAGCGGCTCATCGCCCCCTCCATGGAAAACGAGACCTTCTCCACCCTCTTTGAGGCGGCCAGCGAGCAGGCCATCAAGGTGTTTGGGGAAAACCTCCACCACCTGCTGATGCAGCCCCCGGTAAAGGACCGGGTGGTGCTGGGGCTGGACCCCGGGTACCGCAACGGCTGCAAGATCGCCGTGGTGGACGGCACCGGCAAGGTGCTGGATACCGCCGTGGTCTACCCCACCCAGCCCTATAACCGGGTGGAGGAGGCCAAAAGGAAGCTCACCGCCCTGATCAAAAAGCACCAGGTGACGGTGGTCTCCATCGGCAACGGCACCGCCAGCCGGGAATCGGAGCAGCTGACGGCGGAGCTGATCCGGGAGCTGGGGCCGGACTACCGGCCCGCCGTCTCCTATGTGGTGGTCAGCGAGGCGGGGGCCTCGGTCTACTCCGCCAGCAAGCTGGCCAGCGAGGAGTTTCCCCAATTCGACGTCAACCTCCGCAGCGCCGTTTCCATCGCCCGGCGGCTCCAGGACCCCCTGGCGGAGCTGGTAAAGATCGACCCCAAGGCCATCGGCATCGGCCAGTACCAGCACGATATGCCCCCAGCCCGGCTGGAAAGCGCCCTCAGCGGCGTGGTGGAAAGCTGCGTCAACTCGGTGGGGGTGGACCTGAACACCGCCAGCGGCTCCCTCCTGGGCCATGTGGCGGGCATCAACGCCGCCATCGCCAAAAGCATTGTGGCTTACCGGGAGGAGAACGGCAGCTTTACTGCCCGCAGCCAGCTGCTTAAGGTCCCCAAGTTGGGCAAAAAGACCTACGAGCAGTGCGCCGGCTTTCTGCGCATCCCCGGGGCCAAAAACCCCCTGGACGCCACCGCCGTCCACCCGGAGAGCTACACCGCCGCAAAGGCCCTGCTGGAGGAGTGCGGCTGGAAGCTCTGCGATGTGGGCACCCCGGCCCTCCGGGAGCTCCCCGCCCAGGCGGAGGCCAAGGGCCTTGGCGGCCTGGCCCAGCGGCTGGGGGTGGGGGAGCCCACCATCCGGGACATCATCGACGAGCTTTTGAAGCCGGGCCGGGACCCCCGGGACCAGCTGCCGCCCCCTCTGCTGCGCACCGACGTCATGGAGCTTAAGGACCTGAAGCCGGAGATGGTCCTTACCGGCACGGTGCGCAACGTCATCGACTTTGGGGCCTTTGTGGACATCGGCGTCCACGAGGACGGGCTGGTCCACGTCAGCCAGCTGGCCGACCGGTTTGTCCGCCACCCCAGCCAGGTGGTCAAGGTGGGGGACGTGGTAAAGGTAAAGGTGCTGGAGGTGGATATGAAGCGCAAACGGATCTCCCTGACCATGAAGGGCCTGAACCAGTGACCCAGCCGCCCCGGGACATGAAACGCGGGCCCGGGGAATAGGATAAACCGAGAACCGGTATTCATAACGGTGGGATGCCAGCCGGGTGTGAATTTTTTCGACTGGCAAGGAAAAAGCGGAGGAATCCTTTGTGGATTTCGAGTGTTTTTGACGCAGTCCAGGCGGAAAGAGGCACGCCCGGCTGGCGTTTCAATATTGTGAAGACAGGCTACAAGCCTATCTACATATGGGAGGACGTAAAATGGAGCTGTGGGAACTGCTGCTCATCGGCGTGGGGCTATCCATGGACGCCTTTGCCGTTTCGATCTGCAAGGGCCTTACCGCCCGCCAGGCGACGCTGGGCCGGTGCCTGACGGCGGGGGCCTACTTCGGGGGCTTCCAGGCCCTGATGCCCCTGCTGGGGTACCTTTTGGGCACCCGCCTGGAGGCCTTTATCGTCAACGTGGACCACTGGATTGCCTTTGTGCTGCTGGGGGTGATTGGCTTTAACATGGTGCGGGAGGCGGGCAAGCAAGAGGAGGTGGACCCCTCCTTTGGCCCCGGGGCGATGCTCCCCCTGGCGTTGGCAACCAGCATCGACGCCCTGGCGGTAGGCGTCACCTTCGCCTGTCTGAGGGTGGAGATCCTCCCCGCCATCGCCATCATCGGGACCACTACCCTGCTCCTCTCCGGGGCGGGGGTGAAGCTGGGCAGCGTCTTTGGCACCCGGTACAAGGCCGGTGCGGAGCTGGCCGGCGGGGTGGTGCTGATCCTCATGGGGACCAAGATTTTGCTGGAGCACACCGGGTTGATCTAAAAAGCTGTACCAATAAACCAAACCGTGGTGGGAGGGGGAAGGCTTTAGGCCGGTGGTCCCAAAATGCGCCCACTTACAGCGCCTTCGGCGCGCAGTGGGCTGTTTTGGGGAGAAAGCGGCTACTCCTAACCCCGGCCGTGGTTTGCGCTTCCCCGCCAGGAGGCTACCAACCCGCCATTGCCCCCATCCCCACCTAAAAGCAGCTGTTTAGAACCGCGGCCTGACGGCCTACAACAAAACGGCAGGGCCTGTGCCAAAAACACAAGCCCTGTCGTTATTAGAAGCTGTACCAATAGCTGAAGTGCGCAGATTGGCGAGCAAATTTTTTGACTGCCGATGCCAAAAAAGCGCAGGAATACTGTGTGTATTTCAAGA
>JAAWGY010000074.1 GCA_022795575.1 Angelakisella sp.
CTGGCCCTGCGGGGGGATAGCCCCCAGCAGCCTTGTTAGGTGGCCGGTTGCGCCCGCTCCCTCCTTCCGGTTGGCCTGACAAGGTGCCTCCGGCGGATCCAATTCCCTGCGGGGGGATTCCCTCCCTTTGGTCGGGTGGAGCCTCCGGCGGATCTGATTCCCTGCGGGGGAACCCCTCCCTTCGGTCGGGTGGGGCCTCCGGCGGATTTTGGTTCCCTGCGGGGGGTGTAGTATGGGATAGTCTTGCTGGTTTTTGGCTATGTTTGGTTGGTGGCGCATTTTCGGCAGACGGGGCTAAAGCCCCGCCCCACACGAAGCGTTCCCCTGTTTCCGACATCTTTTTTTAAGATTTGTTCTTCGTTTTTTCATTCTTTTCTGTTAAAATAGAATAGAAACCTTATGACCATCAGGGAAAGAGGAGGTAGTATCCATGTCCATGGCAAAAATCATGGTTGCCGACGACGATAAAAACATCTGTGAGCTTCTGCGCCTTTACCTGGAAAAGGAGGGCTACACCGTCACCCTTGCCCACGATGGCGAGACCGCCGTGGAGCAGTTTTCCGCCGAGGCGCCGGACCTGATCCTGCTGGATATCATGATGCCCCGGCTGGACGGCTGGCAGGTCTGCCGGGAGATCCGCAAAAAGTCCAACGTGCCCATTATTATGATCACCGCCAAGGGGGAAACCTTTGACAAGGTGCTGGGGCTGGAGCTGGGGGCGGACGACTATGTGGTAAAGCCCTTTGACACCAAGGAGATTGTGGCCCGCATCAAGGCGGTGCTGCGGCGCAGCGCCGCCTCCAACGCCGCCGTGCCGGAGGTAAAGGAGGTCGCCTACGACAAGCTGGCGGTTAACATGACCCGGTACGAGCTAAAGGTGGACGGCAGGGTGGTGGACACCCCCCCCAAGGAGCTGGAGCTGCTCTTCCACCTGGCCAGCAACCCCAACCGGGTGTACACCCGGGACCAGCTGCTGGACGAGGTTTGGGGCTTTGAGTACTACGGCGACAGCCGCACCGTGGATGTGCACATCAAGCGCCTGCGGGAAAAGCTGGAGGGCGTCTCGGACCAGTGGAGCCTGAAGACGGTGTGGGGCGTGGGCTACAAGTTTGAATTAAAGGAATAAGGGGGCGCCCCTGTGAGAAAGACCCTCTTTAGCAAATACTTCTATATCTGCTCCTCCATCATCCTGATCAGCACCGCCTTTTTGGGGGTGGTGCTGCTGGTCTTTTCGGTCCGGTACTTTAAGGACGACCAGTACAGCCTGCTGGAGCGCAACGTCAAGCAGTCGGTGGTGCTTACCAACCTGAATTACAGCACCAACAACTACCAGTATGTAGACCCCAGCTATCTCCAGCCCTTCTACCAGCTCCAGGGCCAGGCCATCGACGCGGACATCTTCTTGGTGGACCTGGAGGGCCGCACCCTCCTCTGCTCCAACACCACCTCCTGCACCCACACCGACTACCTGCTGCCATCCACCGTGATGGAGCGGCTGCAAACCGCCGGGGATTACCGGGAGACCGGCCGGCTGGGGGGGATCTACCCCGCCTCCTACTACACGGTGGGCCGCCCGGTGGTGGGCAGCGACGGCCAGATGGCCGGGGCGGTGTTCGCCTCCACCTCCTCCCGGGCGCTGACCACCTTTTTGGTGGATATCTTCCAGATGTACGTCATCAGCGCCGCGCTGGTGATGCTCTTTGCCTTTATCATCATCTACTTTGTTACCTCCAACATGGTGCGCCCCCTCCAGGATATGCTGGCGGCTACCCGGAGCTTTTCCAAGGGGGATTTTTCCATCCGGGTGCCGGTGGAGGGGGACGACGAGGTGGCCATGCTGGCGGCGGCCTTTAACTCCATGGCCTCCTCCCTGGCGGTGATGGAATCCACCCGGCGGAGCTTTACCGCCAACGTCTCCCACGAGCTAAAGACCCCCATGACCACCATCGGGGGCTTTATCGACGGCATTCTGGACGGAACCATCCCCCCGGAAAAGCAGAGCCACTACCTGCGGATCGTCTCCGGGGAGGTGCAGCGCCTCTCCCGGATGGTGCGCTCGATGCTGAGCATCGCCCGGATCGAGGCGGGGGAGCTGACCATCGCCCCGGTGCCGGTGGAGATCACCGACATCGTCACCCGCACCGTCTTTACCTTTGAGCAGCGCATCGAGGAGAAGGGGATCGAGGTCCGGGGGCTGGATTCCGGCAAGCACTATGTGGCGGCCGACGCCGACCTGATCCATCAGGTGGTGTACAACCTGGTGGATAACGCCGTCAAGTTTGTCCCCCAGGGGGGATACCTGGAGTTCGGCTACAAGGACGAGGGCGGCCTGACGCTGATCAGCGTCAAAAACTCGGGGGAGGGGGTGGCCCCGGAGGAGATCCCCAAGCTTTTTGACCGCTTCTATAAGAGCGACAAGTCCCGCAGCCTGGATAAAAACGGGGTGGGGCTGGGGCTTTCCATCGTCAAAACCATTGTCAACCTACACAACGGGGAGATCTTTGTCCGCAGCGAGGCGGGGCAGTACACCGAGTTTGTCTTCAGCCTCCCCGCCTCTGCCCAGCCGGGCAAAAAGAACCTGCTGTTCCGCAAGCACGAAAAACAACCGCCAAAGCAAATTCTGCCAGCCCAGGAAGGGGGAGCAAGCCATGAACGAGTTTGAGAAAGAGAGCCGGGAGCGGGAGGATACCATCCCCGCCGCCCCCCAGGGGGAGACCCCGGAGGATACGGCCAGCCGCCAGGAGGCGGAGGCCCCGGCGCCGGAGGAGGCCGGACGGCAGGACGCCGTCCCCCAGGTCCAGTCCCAGGACAGCGTCCCGCCGGCAACACCGGAGGAGGTCCACGGGGCAACGCCGGAGGTGCCGGCCGCCGCAGGCTGGGAGCGGCTCCCTGACCTGCCGGCGGCGGAGGGCTGGGGCAGCGCCCCGGACATCCCGCCGGTGGAGAGCGCCGGCTGGCAGAGCACCCCGCCGGTCCCCCCGGCAGGGGGATGGGGGGATCCCCCCCGGACAGAGGCGGCGGCAGCGGCCCCGGTTCCGCCCGCCCCGGCAGCGGCCCAGGGGAACGGCCAGCCCGGCGGCTTCCGGGGAGACAGCTACGATGTCCCGGCGGCAGCGGCGTCCCCCCAGGCCCCGGACCGGACCGCTTTTACAGAGGGCGCGCCCTGCCAGCCGAATCCGGCGGCAGCGGCCCAGGTTCCGCCTGCCCCGGCAGCGGCCCAAGGGAACGGCCAGCCCGGCGGCTTCTTCCAGGGAGGGGGAGGCGGCTACTATGTCCCGCCGGCGGGTGGGCAGGTCCCCGGCCAGCCCGGGGGATGGCAGTCCTACCCGCCCCAGCCCTATCCCCAGCCCTGGGGCGGGCAGCAGGGCCCCAACACCACCGGATGGCAGCGGCCGGCCCCCGCCCCGTGGCAGCAGCCCAACACCACCGGCTGGGCCCCCCAGGGATACCGGCCCCCGGGCGGCTCCGGCCAGCCCGCCGGGTACCGGCCCCAAGGCGTCCCGGCCCAAACCGGGGGCTGGGAGGCGGCAGGAGCCGCTGCCCCCGGGAAGAAGAAGGGCGGCCCCCGAAAGGTGCTGCTGACGATAGTGGGGGTAGCCGCGGCCATCGCCGTTATCGCCATGGCGGGGTACGGCATCTACACCGCCACCACCGGGGAGAACCCCCTGGCGGCGCCCCCCAAGGGCCCCTCCGCTTTCCAGGGCGGGCAGGGTGGAAGCAACCAGGTGCCGGATGTGCCCATCAACGACAAGCCTTCCGGCGGGGACCAGTACGACGGCCGGGAGCCGGGGACCCTCTCCAACAGCGACATCTTCCGGAAGGTCTCCCCCTCGGTGGTGGGGATCGTGGCACAGATGGGGGACGGGTTTTACGGCAACTCCAGCCAGGGCTCGGGGATCATTATGTCCGAGGACGGCTACATCATCACCAACGCCCATGTGGTGGAGGGGTTCCAGCGCTACGAGGTGGTGCTTACCGGCGGGGAGAGCTGCGACGCGGAGCTGGTGGGCGCGGACCGCAGCAGCGACCTGGCGGTGCTTAAAATCAACCGGACCGGCCTTACCGCCGCGGAGTTCGGCGACAGCGACCAGGTGGTGGTAGGGGAGCGGGCCTGCGTCATCGGCAACCCTGGGGGGATGCGGTTCCAGAACAGCCTGACGGTGGGGTACATCTCGGCGCTGGGGCGGACCATCAACACCGGGGGCTACTCCATCGACTGCATCCAGACCGACGCTGCCATCAACCCGGGGAACAGCGGCGGGCCGCTGATCAACGCCTACGGGCAGGTCATCGGCATCAGCTCGGCCAAAATCGCCCTCACCGACTACGAGGGGATCTGCTTTGCCATCCCCATCACCGACGCCATGCCCATCCTCAAGCAGCTGATCGCCGACGGCAAGGTGACAGGCCGGGCGCTGCTGGGCATCAGCGCCAAGGCGGTAAAGGCCACCGAGGCGGAGTTTTACGAGATCCCCCTGGGGCTGTGGGTGGTATCGGTTTCGCCGGGGGCGGATATCGGGGCCCAGGGTGTCCGGGAGGGGGACATCATCACCCACGTGGACGACAAGCCGGTGTACACACTGGACGCCTGCTCCACCATCCTGAAGGACTTCCGCCCGGGGGATACCATCTCGGTGACGGTGTTCCGGAGGGAGAATACCATGACGGATAATACCTTTAAGGTGGAGATCGTTTTGCAGGGGTCCTGAGGCGGAGCGGGGGGCCCCGATGGTTGAAAAGCCTGTACCGCTCTAACAAAAACGGATAGTAGACAAAAGGCCCCCTATGTAGGAAAGCAAAGCTACATAGGGGGCCTTTGTAATGAAGGAAATGAAAAAGGTCAGCTTAGTGTTAAGCTACGCCGACTTTCATATGATACTTTTTTGGCAGTTCCCTTTTCTGTCCAATATTAGAACCTGTATTTATTCCCCCGATTTCCCCCTCCTGCGGCTTGTTTACCGCAGCCATTTGTAGTATAATTTGTAAGAAACTGTACCCCTCGCCGGCATACCCGCCCCGGCGACCGGTACAGGCGATCCTTCCGTCAGAAAGGGGCCCCGCCTGCCACATGACCATCACCCAGCTACAGGAAACCAAGAAAGGCCGCTTCTCTGTCTTTGTGGACGGGGAGTTTCTGTTTTCGGTCCACAAGGATACCTTCCTTACCCGGCAGGAGCTGGCCCTGGGCCGGCAGATCACCGTCGAGGTCCTGGAGGAGATCCGGCTGGCCGACGAGCTCCTCTCCTGTAAGGAGAAGGCCCTGACGCTGCTGGAGTACAGCTCCCACAGCGCCGGGCGGCTGGCGGAAAAGCTCCGGCGGTTTTACCCGGCGGAGACGGTGGAGGCGGTGATCCAGCGGCTGACCGAGCTGGGCCTTTTGGATGACCTGGACTACGGCCGGCGGCTGGCCGCGGACCTGCTGAACCTGCGGGGCTACAGCCTGGGCCGGGTGCGCCAGGAGCTGTACCGCCGCCGGCTGGATCCGGAGACCATCCAGGAGGTGATGGACGGCCTGGGGGATGTGGACCAGATCGGCCCCATCGTCGCCCTGGTGCGGAAGAAATACCTGCAAAAGCTCCGGGAGCCCCAGGGCCGCGGCAAGGTGGCCGCCGCCCTCCAGCGCCGGGGCTACCAATACGACGAGATCCGGGAGGCCCTGGCCCTGGTGCTGGAGGAGCTCCCCGACGAGGACGAGGAAGAGGGAGAGGAATGAGCCAGCCGGAGGAAGCACCCATCCAAAACAGCTTTTCCCAGGGCTTTTGGGGCGGGATGCCCATCGGGCTGGGATACTTTTCGGTGGCCTTTGCCTTTGGCATCTCGGCGGTGGCGGCGGGTGTGCCGGTGTGGGGGGCGGCGCTGATCTCGATGACCAACGTCACCTCCGCCGGGCAGTTTGCCGGCCTCTCCCTGATGGCAACCGGGGCGGGCCTTGCCGAGCAGGCCCTCACCCAGCTGGTCATCAACCTCCGCTACGCCCTGATGTCCCTTTCCCTCAGCCAAAGGCTGGACCCGGCTATCGGCCTGCTGGACAGGCTGTTTATGGCCTTCCTGAACACCGACGAGGTGTTCGCCGTGGCCTCCTCCCAGCCGGGGCTTTTGGGGCGGCGGTACTTCCACGGGCTGATGCTGGCCCCCTACCTGGGCTGGAGCGCCGGGACGGTGGCGGGGGCGGCGGCGGGGGCGGTGCTGCCCCAGGCGGTCCGCTCCGCCCTGGGCATCGCCATCTACGGGATGTTCTTGGCCATTATCCTGCCCCCGGCCAAGAAGAACCCGGCGGTGCGCCGGGTGCTGCTGCTGTCGGTGGCCCTCAGCTGCCTGACGGCCTGGACGCCCCTTTCCCGGTTCATCGGCAGCGGCTTTTCCATCATCCTCTGCACCCTCATCGCCGCCGGGGCGGGGGCCTGCCTCTTCCCCAGAGAGGAGGCGCGCCATGCCTGACCGCTTTCTGGCCCAGGTGGCGGTGATGGCCGTCGTCACCTACCTGATCCGGGCCGTCCCCCTGGCCCTCTGCCGGGGGCAGCTGCGGAGCCGCTGGCTCCGGGACTTCCTCTTTTACGTTCCCTACGCGGTGCTGGGGGCCATGACCTTCCCGGCCGTCCTTTCCGCCACCGCCTCCCCCCTTTCCGCCCTTTGCGGGGTGGCGGCGGGGATGGCCCTGGCTTGGCGGGAAAAGGGGCTGCTTACCGTGGCGGCCGCTGCCTGCGCCGCCGTCTTTTTGGCGGAGCGGCTTCTGTAGGCCCTCCGTCCCCGGGCTCCCCCACTGATTTGCAAGGAGGCTTTGCACACCATGAAACGAATCGTTACCGTCCTGGCGCTGCTTACGGCGGTGGCCGCCCTCTTCTTCGGGCTGGCCCCCCTGGCGGGGTACCGCATCTTCCACCTGGGGGTACTGCTGCTCCTGCTGTACGGGGTGGGGGTGGTCCTGCTGCTGGTCTTTTGGGACGCCTTCCCGGATATGATGTTCCCCGGCTACCCCAAGGAGCAGCACCGGTGGTGGCGGATCATCCGGGGCATCCTTGCCGGCTGTCTGGCCCTGACGGTGGCGGGGGGCTGCGTCCTTTCCGCCCTGATGCTCCGGGCCGGGCGGATGAACCCGCCCCCGGAGGACGGGGCGCCGGCCACGGTGGTGGTGCTGGGGTGCCTGGTAAAGGAGAACGGCCCCAGCCTGATGCTCCGCTACCGGCTGGAGGCGGCGCTGGACTACCTGCGGCTGCACCCGGAGGCCCCGGTGGTGGTATCCGGGGGCCAGGGCAAGCCGGAGCCCATGAGCGAGGCCCGGGCCATGGCGGAATACCTCGCCGCCAACGGCATTGACGAGACGCGGATCTACCTGGAGGACCGCTCCACCAACACCCAGCAGAATCTGGCCTATTCCGCCGAGATCATCCGGCAGGAGGGCCTGCCGGAGCGGCTGGTCATCGTCACCGACGGCTACCACCAGCTCCGGGGGCGGATCTACGCCGGCACCCAGGGCTTTACCCAGGTGTACGGCTGGTCCGGCAAAACCCCCTGGGGGCTGCTGCCCAGCTATGGGGTGCGGGAGATGCTGGCCATCGGCCAGGCGGTGGTGCTGAAGGGAGGGCGCATATGGTAAAGGTAGGGATGGTGTCCCTGGGGTGCAGCAAAAACCAGGTGGACGCCGAGCGGCTGCTCTCCATGCTCCAGGGGGAGGGGTACGAGATTTGCGCCGACCCCGCCCAGTGCGAGGCGGTTGTGGTAAACACCTGCGGCTTTATCGAGGACGCCAAGCGGGAGAGCATCGAGACTATCCTGGAGTTTGCCCAGGAGAAGGGCCGGGGGGCGCTGCGGTGTCTGGTTGTCACCGGCTGCCTGGCCGAGCGGTACCGGGAGGAGCTGGCCGCCGAAATCCCCGAGGCGGATGTGGTGCTGGGCATCGGCAAAAACAGCGACATCGCCGCCGCCATCCGACAGGCTTTGGCGGGGGAGCGGGTGGTCTCCTTTGGGCCCAAGGAGGCGCTGGCCCTGGAGGGGGAGCGGGTGCTGGCCAATCCCCCCTACTACGCCTACGTCAAGGTGGCGGAGGGCTGCGACAACCGGTGCAGCTACTGCGCCATCCCCATGATCCGGGGACGCTTCCGCAGCCGGACCATAGAGCATATTATAGAGGAGGTGCGCCGGCTGGCCGCCCAGGGCGTCCGGGAAATCAACCTGGTGGCCCAGGACACCAGCCGCTACGGCCTGGACCTCTACGGGGCGTATAAACTGCCGGAGCTGATCCGCCAGGTATGCCGGGTGGAGGGTGTCCACTGGGTGCGCATCCTCTACTGCTACCCGGAGCGGATCACCGACCAGCTGATTGCCGTTATGGCGGAGGAGCCCAAGGTGGTGAAGTACATCGACCTGCCGGTGCAGCACGGCAGCGGCAGGGTGCTGCGGGAGATGAACCGCCAGGGGGACGCCGACAGCATCCTACAGGTGGTGCGGCGCATCCGGGAGGGGATCCCGGGGGTGGTGGTGCGCACCACCATGA
The DNA here is from genome assembly GCA_022795575.1 of Angelakisella sp. Taxonomy (GTDB): domain Bacteria; phylum Bacillota; class Clostridia; order Oscillospirales; family Ruminococcaceae; genus Angelakisella. The sequence goes on from JAAWGY010000074.1 coordinate 8,492, forward strand.
TCGCCGGCTTCCCCGGGGAGACCGAGGAGGACTTCGGGGAGCTCCAGCGGCTGGTGGGGGAGGCCCGGTTCCAGCGGCTGGGGTGCTTTGCCTACTCCCAGGAGGAGGGCACCCCCGCCGGGGAGCGGGAGGACCAGCTGCCCCAGGAGCTGCGCCGCCGCCGGGCCGACCTCATCATGGAGCAGCAGGCCCCCATCGCCTTTGCCTTTGCCCAAAGCTGCATCGGCAAGGAGCTGGAGATCCTGGTGGAGGGGACCGAGGGGGGCCGGTACTACGGCCGCAGCTACATGGACGCCCCGGACATCGACACCCGGGTGTGGTTTACCCCCAAGGCCCCGGTAGCGCCGGGGGAGTTTGTGCAGGTTGCCATTACCGGCAGCGAGGAATACGACCTGGTGGGGGAGGCACGATAGGAAAGGAGAAGACGATGAATCTGCCCAACAAGCTAACCACCGCCCGTGTGGTGATGATCCCGCTGTTTTTGCTGGCCCTCTACCAGGGGCAGTGGCTGGCGGCCCTGGTGCTCTTTGCCCTGGCCTCTGTCACCGACGCCCTGGACGGCCATATCGCCCGGAGCCGGGGCCTTGTCACCGACTTTGGCAAGTTTATGGACCCCCTGGCGGATAAGCTGTTAGTCACCTCCGCCCTCATCGCCTTTGTGGAGCTGCTGCGGGTACCCGGCTGGGTGGTGTTTCTCATCATCGCCCGGGAGCTGGCCATCACCGGCCTGCGGACCCTGGCCGCCGGCAAGGGGGTGGTGCTGGCCGCCGACAAATGGGGCAAGATAAAGACGGTGAGCCAGATGGTCTGGATCTGCTACTGTCTGGTGATGGGCTTCTGCTTCAGCAGCCTTTCCCTGGTGGGGCCGGTGGTATCCTGGATGTACATCGTCTTTTGGGCGGGGATGGCGGTGGTCCTGGTGTCCACCCTGTTTTCCGGCGCCAACTACCTGTGGAACAACCGCGGCCTCTTTAGCCAGATGAAATAGGACCGGCAGGGTAAAGCTGTACGCCTGCGGCCCCACCGTCTACAACTTCATCCACATCGGCAACGCCCGGCCCCTCTGCGTCTTTGACGTACTGCGGCGGTACCTGGAGTACCGGGGGTACGACGTCACCTTTGTACAAAACTTTACCGATATTGACGACAAGATCATCAACAAGGCCAACGAAGAGGGCACCGACTATAAAACCGTCAGCCAGCGCTACATCGCCGAGTACAAAACCGACGCCGCCGGCCTGGGGGTAAAGGAGGCCACCATCCACCCCAAGGCCACCGAGACCATGGAGGAGATCATCCGCACCGTCCAGGAGATCATCGACAACGGCTACGGGTACGTGGTGGACGGCAGCGTTTACTTCCGCTCCCGGAGGTTTGCGGGCTACGGCAAGCTAAGCCAGCAGCCCCTGGAGGAGCTGGACGCCGGCAACCGCATCGAGCTTACCGAGGGCAAGGAGGACGGCCTGGACTTTGTTCTCTGGAAGGCGGCAAAGCCGGGCGAACCCAGCTGGGAGTCCCCCTGGGGCCAGGGCCGGCCGGGCTGGCACATTGAGTGCACCGCCATGATCCGCAAGCACCTGGGGCGCCAGGGCATCGACATCCACTGCGGGGGGCAGGACCTGATCTTCCCCCACCACGAAAACGAGATCGCCCAGGGGGAGTGCTGCGGGGGCACCGGCGGCAATCCCTACGCCCGGTACTGGATGCACAACGGCTTCATCAACGTGGACAGCCGCAAGATGTCCAAAAGCCTGGGCAACTTCTTTACTGTACGGGACGTGGCGGAGAAGTATGGCTACGAGCCCATCAAGCTGATGATGATACAGGCACACTACCGCAGCCCCATCAACTACACCACCGAGGTTATCGAGCAGTGCAGGGCGGGGATGGAGCGGCTTTACACCTGCCGGGACAACCTGGATTTTGCCATTGAGAGGGCGGAGGACGCTGCCGGGGACCAGGACTTTGCAGCCAGGGTGGAGGCTCGGCGGCAGCAGTTTATCCAGGCCATGGAGGATGACCTGAACACGGCGGATGGTTTGGCGGCGGTTTACGAGCTGGCCCGGGACATCAACAGCTACATCGCCCAGCCTCGGGGCCGGGCGGCGCTGGAGGGGGCGGCCAAGGTTTTTGACGAGCTTTGCGGGGTGCTGGGGATCCTTTACAACCGGGGGGCCAAGGGGGGCCTGGATGAGGAGATAGAGGCTATCATTGCCCAGCGGCAGCAGGCCCGCAAGGAGAAGAATTTTGCCCTGGCGGATAAGCTTCGGGACGACCTAAAGGCCCGGGGGATTCTGCTGGAGGATACCCCCCAGGGGGTGAAGTGGCACCGGGCCTGAGTGCTGCGGGATAGGCTGGGGAGGCAGTCCGGCGGCCCCAAAATGCACCTGCCGCCTGCCGGCAAACGAAGCAGCCTGTCCCACAGGCTGTGCCCGCCGGGGCTACCCGGCCGCAGGTCCAGGGCTGCGCAGGCCCTGGTCGCTCCCGCAGGAGCGAAACTCCCCAGGACGGCTATTACAACGGCAGGGCTTGTGTTTTTGGCACAGGCCCTGCCGTTCTGTTGTAGGCCGTCAGGCCGCGGTTTTTATCGGCGGCTTTTGGGTGGGGATGGGGGCTATTGC
>JAAWGY010000075.1 GCA_022795575.1 Angelakisella sp.
GCGGCTCTTAGGCCGTGCCTCCCCTGAAAGGGGAGGTGTCGCCCGCAGGCGACGGAGAGGTCGGCCCCCGCAGGGGCCGCTCCCCGGCTCCCCCACAGTACACCTATCAACGAACAGCACCTCGGCCCCAGCCCTGCCGTTCTTACAGTCGCCCCGGAGCCTTTCGCTCCCTGCGGGGAGCGCCCAGGGCTCTGCCCTGGACCCGCAAGCCTTTGAAAAGGCTTGACCGAAACTTTTAGCGCCCTGCGGGCCTTTGACGGACAGGCTGCTTCGCAGCGCCATTCCCCGAAAGCCATCCGATACCACCAGAAAGGAGCGTAACCATGGGCATCACCCAAGACAAAGCTGCTTTGCGCCGGGTGCTCCGGGGCCAAACCCTTCCCCCCCACCGCCGCCAACAGGCCAGCGCCGCCATCTGCGCCAGCCTCCTCGCCCTGCCGGAGCTCGCCAACGCCCCCGTGGTCTTCGCCTTCGTCCCCTCCCCCCGGGAACCGGACATCACCCCCGCCCTCCGCTCCCTGCTGGCCAACGGCCACACCCTGGCCCTCCCCCGCTGCACCGCCCCGGGGATCATGGAGGCCCGGCAGGTGGATTCCCTGGATAACCTCTCCCCCGGCAGCTACGGCATCCCGGAGCCGGGACCGGACCGTCCCCTTATCCCCTGGGGAATGCTCTCCGCCGCCATCATCCCCTGCGTCGCCGCCGACCGGGCAGGGGGCAGACTGGGCCACGGAGGCGGCTACTACGACCGCTTCCTTCTTTGGGCGCCGCCGGATATGGCCGCCCTCATGGTCTGCTACGCCCACCAGCTGGTGGAACAGGTCCCCGCCGAAGCCCACGATATCCCTGTCCCCCTGGTCATCACCCAGGAGGGCGTCTGGCGCAACGGCAAGCCGGAAGGGAGGCTGCGCAGATGGACCCCCGCGGAATGAGCCGGGAGCAGCGCCTGCGGGAAGCCCGCCGGAAGGACCCGGGCATCCACCGGATGGAGGCGGAGCTCCTCCGCCAAACCGGCATCCCCCGGGAGCGGTTCCACCGGGTGCGTTGGGACCGGTGGGAGGATATCTATCGCCAAATCACCGCCCGCTTTGCCGACAAAACCCGCTCCCATAAAAACGGCCTCCACTGGGCCAACACCAACGGCTACAGCCCCTGGGCCATGGAGCGCCTTTTGGGCTGCTACCAGGCGGGCGGCAACCCCTGGTACCTGCGCCTGCCGGAGATCCTGCCGGAGGAATCCGGTATGGTCTGGCTGCTGCTGGACCTGGGCGGGGACTGGCACAGCGGCGAGCATTTCTATCTTTTTGAGGGCTACGTGCCAGAGCTGACGGTGGTCCTCCGGCTCCTGGACCAGACCGCCTTTTTGGGGTGGGGGTACCCGGACTACTACCTCGTCTCCAAGAAGCTCCGCTGGATCATCGGCTTTAACCACCACAACATGGTTTCCCTCGCCGGGGAGGGGCCGTGCCTCCGGCCCTTCGGGGAAAATTAACCCTGTCGCAGTCCACGTTTTGCGGCAGCAAAGGAGCGTGTGTTATCATGTCCCATTCTGTCACCCTGCGGCCCATCGCCCACATCCGCAGCGATTTTCCGGAAAAGTTTGGCATCCCCCGGCAAAGCGGCCTGGTGGAAGGGCTGCGGGCGGAGATCGTCTTTACCCCGGAATACCGCACACCCCAGGCGCTCCGGGGCATCGAGGAGTTTTCCCACCTCTGGCTCATCTGGCAGTTTTCCGGGACAGCGCAGCGGGGATGGACCCCCACCGTCCGGCCTCCCCGCCTGGGGGGAAATGTCCGCAAGGGGGTGTTCGCCACCCGCTCCCCCTTCCGGCCCAACGGCCTGGGCCTCTCTTCGGTGGGGCTGGCGGAGGTGCGCCTCACCGGCCCGGAGGGCCCGGTGCTGGTGGTAACAGGGGCGGATCTGCTGGACGGCACCCCCATCTTCGACATCAAGCCCTACCTGCCCTATACCGATGCCCACCCCGACGCCTCGGGGGGCTTCGCCCTCCAGCAGCGGGATGGCGTCCTCCGGGTGGATTTCCCCCCGGAGCTGCTGGCCCAGGTGCCGCCCCAACGCCGGGAGGCCCTCCTGGGGGTGCTGGCCCAGGACCCCCGGCCGGGGTACCAGGACAGCCCGGACCGGCTTTACTGGCTGGCCTTTGGCGGCGTGGAGGCCGGCTTTACCGTGGCGGGGGACCTCCTGACGGTGCGGGAGCTGCGCCAAAAGGGATAGCATCCCCCGTGCCCCGGGCCCTCCCCGGACCGGCACAAGGACTGCCCGCCCCACTCCACCGCTGCACAGCAAAGCCCCGGTCCTCCCAAAGGGAAGGCCGGGGCCTTTGTGATGACCAGGTCTGTAAGCCGAGTTCTGTATTCGACAACAATCTATCTTGGCCCGGCGTCGCCGCCGGACTCCAGCCACCCAAGCGGGACCGGCGGGCCGCCGTTATGCCCCTAAAGGGTGTTGCTTCGGGTAGGGTTTGCATAGCCGCCCGGTCTCCCGGGCGCTGGTGAGCTCTTACCTCGCCTTTCCACCCTTGCCGGCCGGGGCCAAAGGCCCTGCCCGGCGGTATCTCTCTGTTGCACTTTCCCTGGAGTCGCCTCCGGCTGCCGTTAGCAGCTACCCTCGCCCTGTGAAGCTCGGACTTTCCTCAGACAGGGCCTTTCGGCCGTTGCCCGCTGTTGTCTGGCCTGCTCACCCGGGGGACCCGCCGGGGGACAGCGGCTGCTGTCCCGGGGCCTCCCCCTCGCTTTTTCTGGCGGCAGACCCGCCGCTGCCAACCTGCCGCCGGTCCGCCTTTGTGCATATTGACAAGTTTTTTCTGCCGCCGAAAAATCTTGACAACCATTATAGCACAAACTGCCGGGGAAACACAACTTTTTTTGGGAAAAACTTGTAATGACCGGGGCGGGGGGGTATAATTATGGACAAAGAAAATGCGGTAACTTAGCCGTTCAAGCGGCTTTGCAGGCAGGGGAAGACCTTCCCTGCCCAATCTGGAGGAGGTAGAGGAAAATGGGATTCAAAAACAGCTACTTGCAGGGAGTTTACGACACCGTGCAGCGCCGCAACCCCGGGGAGCCGGAGTTTTTGCAGGCGGTGCGGGAGGTGCTGGAGTCCTTCGAGCCGGTGCTGGAAAAGCGCCCCCAGCTGGCGGATACCGGCATCATCGACCGCATTGTGGAGCCGGAGCGGTTTGTCACCTTCCGGGTATCCTGGGTGGACGACAGCGGCAAGGTCCAGGTAAACCGGGGCTACCGGGTGCAGTTTAACTCCGCCATCGGCCCCTACAAGGGCGGTCTGCGGCTCCATCCCTCGGTGAATTCCTCGGTCATCAAATTCCTGGGCTTCGAGCAGGTCTTTAAGAACAGCCTCACCGGCCTGCCCATGGGCGGGGCCAAGGGCGGCTCCGACTTTGACCCCAAGGGCAAGAGCGACGGGGAGATCATGCGCTTCTGCCAGAGCTTTATGACCGAGCTGTACCGCCACATCGGCCCGGATACCGACGTTCCCGCCGGGGACATTGGGGTGGGGGCCCGGGAGATCGGCTACCTCTTTGGCCAGTACAAGCGCATTACCAACAGCTTTGTGGGGGTGCTTACCGGCAAGGGCCTCACCTATGGCGGCAGCCTTGCCCGCACCGAGGCCACCGGCTTCGGCCTCTGCTACTTTACCAAGGAGATGCTGGCGGTGATGAAGCAGGACAGCCTTGCCGGCAAGACGGTGGTCATCTCCGGCTCCGGCAACGTGGCCATCTACGCCTGCCAAAAGGCCACCGAGATGGGGGCCAAGGTGGTGGCGATGTCCGATTCCAACGGCTACATCCACGATCCCGACGGCATCCAGCTAAAGGTGGTCAAGGAGATCAAGGAGGTCCGCCGGGGCCGCATTAAGGAGTACGTGGACGCCGTCCCCACCGCCAGCTACACCGAGGGCTGCCGGGGCATTTGGGGCATCCCCTGCGACGTGGCCCTGCCCTGCGCCACCCAAAACGAGCTGGATGGCGCCGATGCCGATAAGCTCATCGCAAACGGCGTCATCGCCGTGGCGGAGGGGGCCAATATGCCCAGCACCCCGGAAGCCATCGCCAAGTTCCGGCAGGCGGGGGTTCTCTTTGGGCCCGCCAAGGCGGCCAACGCCGGCGGCGTCGCCACCAGCGGCCTGGAGATGTGCCAGAATTCGATGCGCTACTCCTGGACCTTTGCGGAGGTGGACGAAAAGCTCCGGGACATCATGGTGGGCATCTTCCACAGCGCCTACAACGCCTCCCAGGAGTTTGGGGACGCGGGCAACCTGGTGCTGGGGGCCAACGTGGCCGGCTTCCTTAAGGTGGCCGACGCCATGAAGTGGCAGGGCGTGGCCTACTAAGAAGCTGTATTCATAACCGGATGATGCAGGCAGGACAAGGGATTTTCCCGCCCTGCAAGGCAAAAAATCTCGGAGCCCTTCGGGCACGTCTGCTTCGCAGAATACTTGCTGTATTGCAAGATTTTTTCCAGGCGCTAAGGCTGTATCCGCAGCCGGAGATAACAGACAGAGAGGACGGAGGACCCTATGGAAATTCGAGTGGAGCTTACCCAGAACCCCAAGCCGAAGCCCGCCCCCGGCGAAAAGCTGGGCTTTGGCAGGATCTTTAGCGACCATATGTTTTTGATGAGCTACAAAACCGGCAAGGGCTGGTACGATCCCCGGGTGGTGCCCTATGGGGACCTTGCCCTTTCCCCCGCGGCCATGTGCCTCCACTACGGCCAAACCGTCTTTGAGGGGATGAAGGCCTACTACGACGGGGAGAAGGGGGCCATCCGCCTCTTCCGCCCCGACGAGAACTTCGCCCGGCTCAACTGCTCCAACCGCCGGCTGGTCATCCCCCAAATTGACGAGGAGCTTTGCGTCCGGGGGGTGAAGAAGCTGGTGGAGGTAGATAAGGACTGGGTGCCCCGGCAGGAGGGGACCTCCCTTTACATCCGGCCCTTTATCATCGCCACCGACCCTGTTTTGGGGGTTCGTCCCGGGGACGAATACCTCTTTATCGTCATCACCTCCCCCTCCGGCGCCTACTACGAATCCGGCCTGGAGCCGGTCAAAATCTACGTGGAGGGCCAGTATGTGCGGGCGGTGCGGGGTGGCACCGGCATGGCCAAAACCGGCGGCAACTACGCCGCCTCCCTCATCGCCCAGGACGAGGCCCACAAGCAGCAGTATTCCCAGGTGCTGTGGCTGGACGGGGTGGAGCAGAAGTACATCGAGGAGGTAGGGGCGATGAACGTCTTCTTCGTCCTGGATGGCGAGGTGGTAACGCCGGAGCTCCAGGGCTCCATCCTCTCCGGCATCACCCGCAAGTCCTCGGTGCAGCTGCTGAAGGACTGGGGCATCCGGGTCAGCGAGCGGCGGATCAGCATCGAGGAGCTGGACAAGGCCAACGACGAGGGCCGGGTGCTGGAGGCCTTTGGCACCGGCACCGCCGCCGTCATCAGCCCCATCGGGGAGCTGAAGTGGGGCGACAAGCGGATGGTCTTTGGCGGCGGCAAAATCGGCCAGCTGACCCAGCGGCTCTACGACGCCCTTACCGGCATCCAGTACGGCAGGCTGCCCGATCCCCACGGGTGGAGCGTGGTGGTCTGCGACGCCTGACGGCGGGAGCAGGACGGATAGAAAGCAAGGCGCCCCGGTTAAGGGGCGCCTTGTTCTATTGGTACCGCCGGCGCGGGAAAAACCTCCCCGCGCCGGCCCTTGTTTCCCTTATTCGCCGGCCTCCAGCCTTGCGATGGCGGCCTTTACCCGCCGCAGCGATTCCTCCCGGCCCAGCACCGCGCAAAGCTCGATGCCGCCACCGGGGGTGAACTGCTTGCCGCTTACCGCCACCCGCAGCGGGTAGAGCATCCAGCCGTTTTTCACCTCCAGCTCCCCGATCCGCCGGAACAGCGCCTCGTGGATGGCCTCGGCGGAAAAGCTCTCCAGCCCCTCCAGCACCGGCAGCGTCTCCCGCAGCGCCGCAAGGCTGGTTTCCGGCGTGGTCTTCATCTTCTTGTTGGTGTAAAGGGCCAGGTCGTGGTCCGGCACCCTGTCGATAAAGTCCACCTGCTCCGGGATGTCCTCCAGCACCTCGCACCGGGCCTGCAAAAGCCCCGCCAGCGCCCCAAAATCGATGTCCTCCCGGGCCACGGTCTTTTTCATCCAGGGGGTGGCCATCCGGCAAAAGTCCTCCGGCGAAAGTGCCCGGATGTACTCGCCGTTGATGTACCGCAGCTTTTGGGTGTCAAAGATGGCCGGGGATTTGGAGATGCCCGCCGGATCCCATTCCTTGACCAGCTCCGGCAGGGTAAAAATCTCCCGCTCCCCCTTGGGGCTCCAGCCCAGCAGGGCGATGTAGTTGAGGACGGCGTCCTTCAGGTAGCCCTTGGCAATCAGGTCCTCATAGGAGGCGTCGCCGTTGCGCTTGCTGAGCTTGTGGGTGGCGTCCTTCATCACCGGGGGGCAGTGGATGTAAACCGGGATCTCCCACCCGAAGGCCTCGTAGAGCAGGTTGTACTTGGGGGTGGAGGAAAGGTACTCGTTGCCCCGGATTACGTGGGTGATGCCCATGGTGTGGTCGTCTACCACGTTGGCGAAGTTGTAGGTGGGCATCCCGTCCGCCTTGATGAGGACCTGGTCGTCCAGGTCGGCGCAGTCCACCGTGATGTCCCCGAAGATCTGGTCGTGGAAGGTGACGGTGCCCTCGGTGGGGACCTTTTGGCGGATGACGTAGGGGATGCCGGCCTCCAGCTTTTCCCGGACCTCCTCCGGCGTCAGGTGGCGGCAGTGGCCGTCGTACTTGGGGGCCATGCCGGAGGCCTGCTGCACCGCCCGCACCTCCTCCAGCCTGTCCTTATCGCAGAAGCAGTAGTAGGCCGCCCCCTTTTCCACCAGCTGCAGGGCGTAGTCCTTAAACATCCCCATGCGCTGGCTCTGGATATAGGGGCCCACCGGACCGCCGATGTCGGGGCCCTCGTCCCACAGCAGCCCGGTTTCCCGCAGGGTGTTGTAGATGATGTCCACCGCTCCCTCCACATACCGCTCCTGGTCGGTATCCTCAATCCGCAGCAGGAAGGCTCCGCCGTCGGCCTTGGCGGTGAGGTAGGCGTACAGCGCGGTGCGCAGGTTGCCAACGTGCATATAGCCGGTAGGGCTGGGGGCAAAGCGGGTGCGGGTCTGATTGAAGTCCATGTTGCGAAAACCACCTTTTTATTTTTTAACAGGCTGTACCCATCGCCGGGGCGGGAGAATGGCGCGGAAATGTAGCGGTTGGCACAGCCCTTGAGATCCCCGGGGATCTGGAAATCCTTCCCCAATATACTACCGTTATTACGGCACAAAGTCAAGAGGCGAGGGGCTGTTTGAAGGCCTCCCGCCCGGGTTTTCTGCGGCGGAGGACTGACACAAAAAAGAGGGGAAATCCCCCCTCTTTTTTGCGGTACATCTTTTCACGGGCCGCCGCCGGTGCTCTCCTGCCCCCGGCGCTTTATGTAGCCCCGTGATTCTTTACCGGCTCCAGGCCAAAGCTGATGGAAAGGGCATGGTCCACCTGGTCCATATAGGGCTCCTCCACCCGTCCCATCCGCTCCTTCAGCCGCTTTTTATCGATGGTGCGCACCTGCTCCAGCAGCACCACCGAATCCCGGGAGAGGCCGCAGCTCTGGGAGCTGAGCTGGATATGGGTGGGCAGCCGGGTCTTATCCTTTTGGCTGGTGATGGCCGCGGCAATGACGGTGGGACTAAAGCGGTTGCCTACATCGTTTTGGATGATCAGCACCGGCCGCACCCCGCCCTGCTCCGAGCCAACCACCGGGCTCAGGTCCGCGTAATAGATATCGCCCCGTTTGATGGTCATTCTTCACACTCCCTGTCGTTTTTCCCGTCCCCCTGCTGTGGGGGCGCGGGTGGTTTCCATCCATATTTTGTCCAGGGAGGAGCGGGTATAATCACTTCCCCCGCTCTATTTTATTGCGCCGGGGCGTTGGGTGACTCTTTCGGCGGACGGGCCCCCGGCGGGCTCCTTGCCGCCCCGCCGCGCCAGCAGCCGCCAGAGCCCCACCAGCGCCGCCACCACTGCCGCCGCGCCGAATTCCATCAGGGGCAGGCGGGGCACCTCCTTTGCCACCTGGGGCAGGTAGGCCACCGCGCTGGGGCCCAGGAGGTCCCCTAAGAGCAGCTCCCCTGTCAGGGGGATTCTCCCCCCCTGCCACAGCACCTCTCCGGCGGCGTTTCGCAGCGCCGCCTCCCCCCAAAAGCGCCCCTCCTCCCCCTCCGCTGTGCCAACCAGCTGGACGGTCAGTCCCTCCCGGGGCAGCTCCGCCGGGACCATCAGGCCCACGGTGGTCCCCACCGGGGTCAGGTAGTACTCGCTTTCCTGGATCCTGCCCAAAAAGCCCTCGGCGGGCAGGGGCAGCTCCACCCGGCGAAAGGAGCCGAAGCCGTAATCCAGCAGGGCCTTGGTATCCGGGTAGGGGCCCCCCATGGTACCGTCCCCCTCTGCCCGGAGAATGATGGCGATGAGCCGCACCCCGTCCTGCTCCGCCACCGTCATCAGGCAGTGTCCCGCCGGCACTGTCCAGCCGGTTTTGCCGGCGATGGCGCGGGCATCAAAATAGCCGCTCCCCGGCAGCAGCAGCCGGTTCAGGTGGGAGAAGCTGTAGCCACGGTTTTCCGGGCCGGGGCGGATGAAGTAGCTGGGGCGGCCGGCGTAATCCAGAAACGACGGGTACCGCAGCGCCTCCCGGGTGATCTCTGCCAGGTCGTAGGCGGTGGTGCTGTGGCCCTGGACCGGCAGGCCGCTGGCGTTGACAAAGCGGGTATCGGTAAGGCCCAGGGCCTCTGCCCGGCGGTTCATCTGCCGGGCGAAGGCGGCCTCGCTTCCCGCGATGTGGATTGCCACTGCGTTGGCTGCGTCGTTGGCGGAGGGGAGCATTGCGGCATAGAGCAGCTCCCGGAGGGGGAGGCGCTCTCCCTCCTGTAGGCCGATGGCGGCGGCGTCCTCCATCAAATCCAGGGCTTGGGGTGTTACTGTCACCTGCTGCTCGGGGTTGCCGGCTTCGATGGCCAGCAGGCAGGTCATGATTTTGGTCAGGCTGGCGGGCTGCATCTGACGGTGGGCGTTCTTTTCATAGAGGATCTGTCCGGTTTCTGCCTCCATAAGGATTGCTGCTTCGGCGTGGATTGCCGGGGCTTCCGCTCCTTGGGCGGGGGTAGGCAGGAGGAGGGCCAGGGATAGGGCCAGGGCGGCGAGGGGGCGTTTTTTCCACATCATTTTGCTTCACATCCCATACAGAGAGTTTCGGGGGGCAGCGAAACACCTCCCCGCCAAAGGCCCGAAGGGCGCTAAAAGTTTCGGTCAAGCCTTTTCAAAGGCTTGCGGGTCCAGGGCAGAGCCCTGGGCGCTCCCCGCAGGGAGCGAAAGGCCCCCAGGGCGGCTGCAAAA
>JAAWGY010000076.1 GCA_022795575.1 Angelakisella sp.
GCCGTTGTGATAGTCGTCCTGGGGAGTTTCGCTCCTGCGGGAGCGACCAGGGCCTGCGCGGCCCTGGACCTGCGGCCCGGTAGCCCGGGCGGGCACAACGTGAGGAACAGGCTGCGTGGTAACTCCTCTGTCAGGCGGCTACACCGGGTACTGCCGGAACACCCGCTCCATCGGCCAGGATACCACAATCGCCGCCGTTACCGGCAGAATAAACAGCATCGGCAAAAAGAACAAGCACCCCAGCGCTGCCCCCGCCGTCACCACCACCACAAAAACAGTGGTGGGCAGATGCCGCAGCGTCAGGAATACCGCCGTCCGGCAAAGCTCCCCGCTGCCAAACGCAAACCGCCCCAGCAGCGGCCCCATCCAGCAGAATACCCCCGCCGGAATCAGCAGCGCCACGCTGTAAATGCCGTAGAGCATAGTGGCATACCCCCCAACCGCCCCCGCTGCCCCCGCCATGATATTGTGGCCGAAAAAGAGAGCAACCCCCAGCAACGCCGCCGGAATGGAAAGCAAACACCCCTGCCGCAGGTTCTGCAAAAAGGAGCGAACAAAGCGCCCAAAGGCCCCGTCCTCCCCCCGGCGGATGCAGAGGGCGGCGGTGTGGTACAGCGCCGCCCCCGCAGGCAGAATCGTCACCACCGGCAGGCTCAGGATAGCCCACAAAAGGCTGATGCCAACAATGTCCACCATCCAGCTCAGCGCCCGGAAGAAAAGGTTGTTGGGGCTGAAAAGACCGTTCACTCAGGAATCCTTGCCAGCGCCGCCTCGTCGGCTACCAGAACAAAGTCCCGGTGCAGCTGGAGGATGGAGGCCGGCACCAGGGGAGTGATGGGCCCGAAGAAGGAGTTGGCCACCGCGTCTGCCTTGTCCGCGCCGCTGGCAATAAGCACTACCTTGCGGGCCAGCATGATCCCCTCGATGCCCATGGTGTAGGCCTTGCGGGGAACATCCTCCTCCCGGGCAAAGAAGCGCTTGTTGGCGTCGATGGTGCTGGGGGTCAGCTGGACGCAGTTGGTGCCCCGCACAAACGCCTCCCCGGGCTCGTTAAAGCCGATGTGGCCGTTGCGGCCAATGCCCAGCAGCTGGAGGTCCGCCCCACCAAAGCGGTGGATGATGGCGTCGTACCGGGCGCATTCCCCCGCGGCGTCGGGGTTGGTGCCGTCGGGGATGTTCAGGTTCTCGGGCTTGATGTTGATGTGGTCAAAGAGGTTGGCGCGCATAAAGTAGGCGTAGCTCTGGTCGTTGTCCGGGGTCAGCCCCACGTACTCGTCCAGGTTCAGGGAGGAGCAGGCGGAAAAATCCAGCGCCCCCGCCTTGTACCACTCGATGAGCTTCTGGTAGGTCCCGATGGGGCTGGAGCCGGTGGCCAGGCCCAGCACCGAATCCGGCTTGGAAACCACCTGTGCGGCGATCAGGCTGGCGGTGGCGCGGCTGAGCTCGTTGTAGTCCTTGACGGCAATGATTCTCATGGCAGAATGTCCCCTTTCAGTTGTTGTCATATTCGCCGGGAACAGGCCCAAAGAGCCTGTTCCCGGTGTTTGGCGAAGGATTGAGTTGATCAGATGGCCAGCTTTTTGCCATCGATGATGACGCCCGTCAGCTCCAGGCTGCGGTTCAGCAGCAGCATATCGGCCCGTTTGCCCACTGCCAGCTCCCCAACGTCGTCCAGGCGGACAGCCCGGGCCGGGGCGGTGGAGGCGGCGTAAACCGCGTCGGGCAGCGAGAAGCCGAAGCTTACCACGTTGCGCAGGGCGTCCAGCACCGAGATGGAGGAGCCCGCCAGGGTGTCGGTGCCGGTGAGGGTGGCCTTGCCGCTTTTGACGGTGATGGGCTGGCCCCCCAGCTCGTAGTCGCCGTCCGGCATCCCGGCGCAGCGCAGCGAATCGGAGATGAGGTTGAGCCGCTCCCCGTAGAGCTGGTGCACCATCCGGATCACCTCCGGGTGGATGTGCAGCCCGTCACAGATCAGCTCTACCGAGGCCCCGGCCTGGAAGGCCGCCCCGATGATCCCCGGCTTGCGGTGGTGGATGGGGTCCATACCGTTAAAGAGGTGGGTGGCGTGGCTGGCCCCGCAGGCAAAGGCTTCCACCGCGGTGTCGTAGTCGGCGGAGGAATGGCCCAGGGAGACGGTGCAGGTCCGGGAGACCTCCCGGATAAAGTCCAGGCCCCCCTCCTCCTCGCAGGCCACCGTCACCAGCTTTACCATGCCGCCGCTGGCCTCGTTAAGGCGGTGGAACATCCCGGCGTCGGGCTTGTGGAGGTTTTCCGCCGCCTGGGCCCCCCGCTTGGCGTAGCCCAAAAAGGGCCCCTCCAGGTGGATGCCGGCGCACTTGGCCCCGTTTTCCGGGCGCTTGGCGCCCCGGATCACCTCCATAGCCGTCTTCAGCACCGGCTCCTGGAGGGTCATGGTGGTGGCAAGGTAGGAGGTGACGCCGTGGGCGGCGTAGTACTCCGCCATCTTGGGCAGTCCCTCCGGTTTGCCGTCGGAGAAGTCCTCCCCCATGGCCCCGTGGGTGTGGATGTCCACCAGGCCGGGGATGACGTAGCACCCTCCGGCGTCCAGGTCTGCCGGGCCGTCGATGCGGCCGATCTCCTCGATGGTCTCCCCAAAGCGGATGTCCCCGTGGAGGAAGGACCGCCCGGTGAAGATCTCAGCGTTTTTGATGAGCATTTGCAGCAACACTCCATTCTGATAATGATATGGGCCCCAGCCCCATTTTGACCAGGGCGTGGTAGATTCCGTCGTGGTCGTTATCCTCAGTATGTACCGCGATCCGCTCCTTCATCCCCTGGGGGGCGTTGCCCATCAGGACGCCGTGGCCCACCGCCGTCAGCATCTCCAGGTCGTTGTAGTTGTCCCCAAAGGCGGCGGCCTCCTCCACCGGGATGTCCCGGAGGGCGCAGAGTTTTTTTACCGCCACCGCCTTGTTGATGCCCTGGGCCATGATCTCCAGCAGGGTATCCGAGGATTTTACGATGGAGAGGAGGGGGAAGGCCGCCTTCAGCGCCGCCTCCAACGCCTCGATCTGGCCGGGGGCGCAGAGGCAAAGGAGCTTGCTGACCTCGTCCGCCGCCACCGAGTCCACATCCCCCTGTACAGATACCGCTTTCACAATGCGCTCCTCCTCAATCACCCGGGGATCGCTTTTGTCCTTGGCGATCCACTGGTCGTAGGAGTATACGCACCAGGTCATATCGTAGCTGCCGGCCTCCAAAAAGGCCGTCACCTCCCGGGCCATGGCCTTGGGGAAGCCCTGGTGGAGCAGAACCTGCCGCTCTTCGTCCAGGATCAGCCCCCCGCTGTAGGAGATGATGGGGCAGCGCAGGCCGTATTCTTTTAGGATGGGGTAGATGCCCGAGGGGCTCCTGGCGGAGACGATGACAAAGGGGACACCCTGTCCGGCAAGGCCGTGGATGGCCTGCCGGGTAAGGGGGGTGAGGCGGTGCCGGGAATCCAGCAGCGTGCCGTCGATATCACTAAAGACGATTTGTATCAAATTTTTCGCTTCCTTTTTTGGCTCCGCTTATTTGAGGATCTCCGGCAGCGAGGCGGCGGCCATGGACTGGCCCACCCGGCGGAATTTCTCGTCGGGGAGGGTGAGCTTGAAGCTGCCCGCCACGTCGGCGTATTCGTCGGCCAGCACCCGTTTGGCGGTATCGAAGAGGATGTCGCCGCCCTTGCCGGACATCACCCGGCCCAGCAGCAGCACGTACCGGAAGCCGTAGAGGTCGTAGTAGTAGGCCAGGGTGTGGCCCAGGTAGACGCCGATGGATTCGTAGATCTTGGCCGCCCGGGGGTCGTCCTCCGCCATCAGGCCCTGGACCACCTTAAGCTTTTCGGCAGGGGAGAGGGCGGCGTCCAGCTGGATGCCGGCGGCGGGGGCCAGCTTGATGACCGCGTCCTGGGAGAAGTACTTGACGCCGCAGCCGATGTCGCCGCTCCACTCGTCCCGCATGGCCTCGGGGCTGCCATCCACCGGCACAAAGGCCAGCTCGTTGAGCCACCCGGTGATGCGGCCCTCGCTGTCCACATAGCCCACCGCCTCGCTGGTGCCCATGGCGATGCCCAGGACGTTGTTGTCCTCCAGGCTCATGGCCCCGGCCAGGGCGGAGACGTCGCCGTCGTTGACCACGGCGTAGGGGACGTTGCCAAAGGTATCGGTGACAGCCCGGATATAGATGTCCTTGACCTTAGCGTCAAACTCATCCTTGGGCACCTGGAGGAAGAGGGAGGCGTTCATGGTGCGGTTTTCGATGTACACGCCGGCGGAGCTGATGCCCACCGCGTCCACCCGGGGCATATGCTCGGCGGCGGATTTGAAGGCGGCCACAATGCCGTCATAGTGGTACTGGGGGTTGGAGTTTACCTTGGGGAACCACACCACCTCCTCGGAGTAGACGGTTTCGCCGTTTACCACCGCGGAGACCTTGCGGTCGCTGCCGCCGGCGTCAAAACCGATGCGGCAGCCGTCCATGTGCCGGCCGATGGCCTTGGGGTCGTCCTTCTGCTCCGGCACCTTGTCGCAGAGCACCACCTCAAAGGGGTGCTCAAAGACGTTGGCCATGTAGTCAAAGTCAAAGTCCTGGATGCCGCCGGTGCAAAAATCCTCCCGGAGGTAGCGGGCCACCGTCTCGTCCCCGGCCACGTACACCTTAAAGCCGCCCTTCATCCACAGGATGGTCTTTACCAGGCGGTTGACGTAGTACCGGTCGGCCTCGGCCATCTCCGGGGTGCCGTGGACAAAGGTGTGGCAGACCGCCATCTGGCCTCCGGCCCGCTCTACGGCGATATCCACCGGCTTTTTGGCGGTGGCCAGAAAGGCCCGGTTAAACCGCAGGATGGGGATAAACCCGGGGTCCAGAGGGGGGACGTTGCGGATTGGGATCTCGATGCCGGCACATTTCATGGTTGGTTTCCTCCTATCACCTGATAAAAATCCGTGGGCTTTTTGCCCCTATGCTGCTATTGTACCATGGTTTGGAAAAACTGTCATCAGCCTTTTTGAGAAAAATTTTCACAAAAAATAAGAATTGAAAACTTTTTCCTGCCATGGTATAATGTTTGTGCTGATAATTTTGCTAAGGGACGGAAGATACTGCTAATTGTGCCCAAACAGACCGGCCCCTGGCAAGGAACGGGCAAGGAGGTTGCTGCTGGTATGGATAAAAATGTTTTGCGAAGCGCCCAGGAGTGGGTGCGGGAGGAGCTGGACCGCTCGGTCCGCTTCTGGATGGACCACGGCATGGACCGGGAGCACGGCGGGGTGTACACCTGCCTGGACCGCAAGGGGGAGATCTATTCCACCGATAAAAGCGTTTGGATGCAGGGGCGGTGCGGCTGGATCTTCGCCTATCTCTGCGCTGTTTACGGCAGGCGGGAGGAGTGGCTGGAGGCCTCCAAGAGCTGCCTGGACTTTATGGAGGACCACTGCATCAACCGGGAGGCCGGCGGGCGGATGTACTTTACCGTTACCGCCGAGGGCAAGCCCCTGCGGCAGCGGCGGTACTGCTTCTCCGAGGCCTTCTACGCCCTGGCCAACGCCGAGTACTACGGCGTCACCGGGGAGCGGGAGCACCTGCTGCGTGCCCGCCGGGCCTACGACCTGTACTGGGACCTGAACCACGGCATGGCGGATCCCACCGGCATGGGCCCCAAAACCATCCCGGAGACCCGCACCGGCCGGGCCTTCGGCATCCCCATGATCATCCTTAACGTAACCTCGGTGCTGCGCCGGGTGGATCCGGAGCAGCAGGAGCTCTACGACCGGCGGGCCCAGGAGTGCGTGGAGGAGATCTTCCGCTACCACGTCAAGCCGGAGCTGCGCTGCGTCCTGGAGAACGTGGCCGAGGACGGCTCCCCCCGGCTCTACTACACCGAGGGGCGGGTGGTCAACCCGGGCCACGACATCGAGGGCGTCTGGTTCCTGCTGGAGCAGGCAAAGCACACCGGGGACAAGGAGCTGGTCAAGAAAGCGGCGGAGATCTTCGACTGGGCCATCGAGGCGGGCTGGGACAAGGAGTACGGCGGCCTGCTGTACTTTACCGACTGCCAGGGCAAGCCCCCGGAGGCCTACGAGCACGATATGAAGCTGTGGTGGCCCCACAACGAGATCCTCATTGCCGCCATGATGCTTTACCGGGATACCGGGGAGCAGAAGTACTTAGACTGGTTTGTAAAGACCATGGACTACTGCAAAGCGCATTTTTCCGACCCGGAGTACGGCGAGTGGTACGGCTACCTGCGCCGGGACGGCCTGCCCACCCAGCCCTCCACCAAGGGCTCCACCTTCAAGGGCCCCTTCCACCTGCCCCGGTGCCTCATCAAGGTGGATATGATGACCAGCGAGATGCTGGGGGAATAAGGCCCCGACGGAAATAAAACAGGCGCATAGCCGCAGGAGGTGCCCCCCATGGCGATAAAGGACAGCAGCGTGGAAAGCCGCATCAACTCCTCCTATTACCGTTTTACCGCCGCGGAGCGCAAGGTGGCGGATTACCTGATGGGCCACCTGACCCTGGCTCAGATGATGTCCATCTCCGAGCTGGCGGAGTCCTGCGGGGTGGCGGAGGCCACCGTGTCCCGCTTCTGCCGGCGGCTGGGGTACCAAGGCTACTCCGCCTTTAAGCTGGCCATTGCCAAATCCGCCGGGGGCGCCGCACCTGCGGAGGGGATCCGGGGGGAGGTGCAGCCGGAGGACACCGTGCCGGAGATGAGCGCCAAGCTCCTCCACGCCAACACCCGGGCCATGACCCAAACGCTGGAGCTGCTGAACCCCGACGCCCTGCGCCGGGCCGCAGGGCTGCTGGCCCGGGCCCGGCAGGTGTACTGCATGGGCCAGGGGGGCTCCATGATCCTGGCCATGGAGGCGGCTCACCTCTTTTCCACCTGCTGGCCCCGCTACCACGCGGTGCAGTGCTCCCACCTCCAGGCCATCACCGCCGCCCTGCTGGGCCGGGAGGACGTGCTGCTCTTCTTCTCCTACTCCGGCTCCACCCGGGATATCCTGGACCTGATGCGGGTGGCCCGGGAGCGGGGAAGCCGGATTATCCTGATCACCCGGTTCCCCAAGTCCCCCGGGGCGGCCCTGGCGGATATCGTGCTGCAATGCGGCAGCGACGAGGGCCCCCTCCAGATGGGCACCGTCCCCGCCCGGATCTCCCAGCTGTTCCTGGTGGACCTGCTCTTTAACGAGGTCTGCCGCCAGAACCTGCCAGCGGCCATGGCCAACCGGGAGCGCACCGCCAGCGCCCTGGCCGTCAAGCACATATAAGCCGTTCCCCGCGGCTTGACAGCAAGTTTACTCGTCAAGCTGCGTGCCCCGGAGAAGAGATGGGAGGAGCTGCCGATGAACAAACAGCTGACAGCGGTGATTCTTTACGGCGTGGTCGCCGTGATCTGGCTGGCGCTCTGCGCCGCCGACCTGATGCACACCGGCCGGGTGGACGGTGTGCGGGTGCTGGCGACGGTGGTGTGGGGGTTTGGTTTTGTAGTCCTGCTGCGGCGGTATCTGCGGCAGCGGTAAAGACAGTCATAATTATAACAGGAAAGGAATGGAATCACGATGAAGGACATCTCCAAGTATCAGGGCATCATTCCGGCGTTTTACGCCTGCTACGACAAGGCGGGGGAGGTTTCCCCCGAGGGAGTGCGGGCGCTGACCAAGTACTTTGTGGAAAAGGGGGTTAAGGGCGTCTATGTGGGCGGCTCCTCCGGCGAGTGCATCTACCAGAGCGTCGCCGAGCGCAAGCTGGTGCTGGAAAACGTCATGGCCGCCGCCGAGGGCAAGCTTACCGTCATTGCCCACGTGGCCTGCAACAACACCCGGGATTCCAAGGAGCTGGCGGCCCACGCCGAATCCCTGGGGGTGGACGCGGTGGCGGCAATCCCCCCCATCTACTTCCACCTGCCGGAGTACGCCATCGCCGCCTACTGGAACGACATCAGCGCCGCCGCGCCCAACACCGACTTTGTCATCTACAACATCCCCCAGCTGGCGGGGGTGGCCCTCACCATGCCCCTCTTCCGGGAGATGCTGAAAAACCCCCGGGTGGCGGCGGTAAAAAATTCCTCTATGCCGGTGCAGGATATCCAGATGTTCAAGGCCGAGGGCGGCGAGGGCTTTGTGGTCTTTAACGGCCCGGACGAGCAGTTTATCTCCGGCCGGGTGATGGGGGCCGACGGCGGCATCGGCGGCACCTATGGGGTGATGCCGGAGCTGTTCCTCAAGATGGACGAGCTGATCAAGGCGGGCAAGACCGCCGAGGCGCTGCCTATCCAGAACGCCGCCGATTCCATCATCTACACCATGTGCGGGGCCAAGGGCAACCTCTACGCCGTCATCAAGGAGATCCTGCGGCGGCGGGAGAACATCGACCTGGGCGGCGTCCGGGAGCCCCTCTATAACCTGGTGCCGGAGGACAAGGCGGTGGTGGATCGGGCTGTTGCCATGATCGACGAGGCGATGAAGAAGTTCGTCGGCTAAAAACACAGCATAGGACATAAGGGACCCCGGGGCCGGGCAGAACCGCGCGGCCCCGGGGTTTTTGGATGTGCCCGAAGGTCTCGGTATCCCGTCCTTCGGGCCCCCATAGAAGGAGGACAAAGGCCATGGAACAGAACCAGGTTTTGGAGCAGCTGGCCCGGCGCAAATCGGTCCGGGCCTACACCGGGGAGCCGGTGACGCCGGAGGAGAAGGAGGCCATCCTGAAGGCGGCTTTCCAGGCGCCCACGGCGGGGAACCAGCAGCTTTACACCATCATCGACGTCACCGACCAGGGGCTGAAGGACGCCCTGGCGGTAAGCTGCGACAACCAGCCCTTTATCGCCAAGGCGGCGCTGGTGCTGGTATTTTGCGCCGACTGCAAAAAGTGGTACGACGCCTACCGGTCCATCGGCTGCGACGCCCGCAAGCCGGGGCCGGGGGACCTGCTGCTGGCGGTGGCCGACGCCGCCATCGCCGCCCAAAACGCGGTGACGGCGGCGGAGAGCCTGGGCATCGGCTCCTGCTACATCGGGGATATCCTGGAGCGGCGGGAGGAGCAGCGGCGGCTGCTGAACCTGCCCCGGTACGTGCTGCCGGCGGTGATGGTGGTGTTCGGCCGGGGGACGGAGCAGCAGCTGGCCCGGCCCAAGCCGGGGCGCTGCCCCCGGGAGCAGATGGTCCACCAAAACGGCTACCGGGAGATGGACGGGGCGGAGCTGCGGCAGATGCTGGAGTGGAAGCGGGGAGAGCGGAGCTACGAGGAATGGCTCACCGCCTTTTGGCAGCGGAAGTACGAATCGGACTTTAGCCGGGAGATGAGCCGCTCGGTGGCGGAGTACCTGAAGGAATACTGTTAAGAGCCTATTCAGGATCTCCCGGTGCGCCGAATTGGCGGGGATTTTTTTGCCCCGCAAGGCAAAAAACCGCCGGAATACTTGCTGTATTACAAGGTT
>JAAWGY010000077.1 GCA_022795575.1 Angelakisella sp.
CGTCAGTCGCTTGGGGGGCGCTCCCCTTACGCCGCCTGGACCGCTTGGGTTCGGTTCTTCTGCTTGGGTGACAGCCTCAATCTCATCGTGTGGTTGCTCGATGCTTGGTTGGGCGGCTGGCCCTGCTGGGGGACAGGTTTCAGCGGCCTTGCGGGGGGAGCGTTATGGCTCGCTCCCTCCTTCCGGTTGGCCTGACAAGGTGCCTCCGGCGGATCTGATTCCCTGCGGGGGGATGCCCTCCCTTCGGTCGGGTGGTGCCTCCGGCGGATCCTATTCCCTGCGGGGGGATTCCCTTCCTTTGGTCGGGTGGGGACTCCCCACCCCTTTGCTACGCCGGGATAGGAAAAACGGCCTGAAAATCGTTTTCAATTTTGCCTGCTTTCTTGGAAAATATGAAAAAAGCTTGGGGCTACAGGCTGTCAGAAAAGGATCCCGGGCATGGCAAAAGCAGGTGGCGCCATATGGTAAAATCAGGGCCTTTGTACACTGCCACAGTCCCGCCTTGGTGCTGCTGCCGGTGCTCCGACGTCCACGGCCCCCGGTTGAAAAAAACGAAAGGAAATGCTATAATATCCCACAGAATATTTTGGGGCCTGCCTGCAAAGCACCGCCTTTGTACAGCGGCCCGGGGAAGGATCGTTGGTTATGAAGAAAAGGGCTTTTCTCCTGATGCTGTCCGCAGTGCTGCTGTTGACCACCGCCTGCGGCGGAAGGGAGCTGCCGCCCCCGGAGAGTGTGCCGGCGCCGGTGGAGACTGTGGAGCTGACCGTGTGGGGCGCGGAGGAGGACGAGGCGCTGCTGCGGCAGATATTGGATTCCTTCCAGGCCCGCTACGCCGGCCAGGCCGATTTTCGCATCACCTACCAGCCCCAAAGCGAATCCAACTGCAAGGACGTGCTGCTGGGGGACCTGGAGGCCGGGGCGGACGTCTTTGCCTTTGCCGACGACCAGGTGGCCGCCCTGGCCGCCGCCGGCTGCCTGGACCCCATCCCGGAGCCGGAGGCGATCCGGCAGGCCAGCCTTTCGGCGGCGGTGGATGCGGCCAGCGTGGGTGGCACCCTGTACGCCTACCCGCTGACGGCGGATAACGGCTACTTCCTCTATTATAATAAGGCCTATTTTTCCCCGGAGGACGTCCAAAGCCTGGAGCGGATGGTGGAGGTGGCGGCCCAGGCGGAAAAACGGGTGGCGATGGACTGGACCTCCGCCTGGTATGTCTACGCCTTCTTCGGCAATACCGGCCTGACGGTGGGGCTTAACGAGGACGGCCTGACCAACTACTGCACCTGGAACAGCACCGGCGGCTCCATCCGCGGCGTGGACGTGGCCCAGTCGATGCTGGATATCGCGGCCAGCCCGGGCTTTGCCAGTATGACCGATACCGACTTTATTGCCGGGGTGCGGGACGGCTCGGTGATTGCGGGGATCAGCGGGGTTTGGAACGCGGTGGCGATCGAAGAGGCCTGGGGGGAGAACGCCGGAGCGGCCAAGCTCCCCGCCTTTGCCTGCGGGGGACAGCAGATCCAGATGGCCTCCTTTTCCGGCTGCAAGCTGATTGGCGTAAACGCCTATTCCCGGCACCCGGAATGGGCGGCGCGGCTGGCCGAGTGGATCACCAGCGAGGAAAACCAGCGGCTGCGCTTCCAGCTGCGGGGCCAGGGGCCCGCCAACGTCAACGCGGCCTCCTCCCCGGAGGTCCAGGCCTCTCCCGCCATCTCGGCGCTGCTGGCCCAGTCGGAGTTTTCCCAGCTCCAGCGGGTTGGGGGCAAGTTTTGGGACCCGGTGACAGAGTTTGCCAGCAGCATGGCGGCGGGGAACCCCACCGGGGCCTCTCTCCAGGCGCAGCTGGACCGGATGGTGGAGGGTGTGACGGCGCGGTAACGGGCCGAAGAGAGATTGAGGTATGGGAGGAGAAGGTATGAAAGGCAGGCTGACATTGCAGCAGCGGTTGATTCTGCCCATCATTCTGCTTGGGCTGGTGACGCTGCTTTCCAATCTCCTGGCGGTGTTCAGCATCAACAACGTACACGCCAACGCAGGGACCATTGTGGACCGGTACATGGTCAGCGAGACCCGGCTGGAGGATATCCGGCGCTCGATGATGAACATCCACCGGCTGGCCTTGTCCCACATTGTGGCGGCCGACCACGCCTCCATGATCCGGCTGGTGCAGCAGATTAAGGCGGAGGAGGCCGCCCTGGACGGCAAGCTGGAGAGCTACGGGGCGCTGGTGGGGGAGGAGGACGCGGGGACCTACCGTTCCCTCCGGGAGAGCTACGAATCCTTCAAGCATTCGCTGGTCTACCTGGTCTGCGCCAGCGCCGACAGCAAAACCCAGGACGCCTACGCCGTGGCCAACGGGGATGTGGCTGTCTGGAGCAGCGCGGTGGAGCAGGAGATAGACGCCCTCTATACCTCGGTGGCCGACCGGGCGGAGGCGGCGCAAAGGCGGCTTTCCACCGTCTATATCGCCTCGCTGCTGGCCAGCGCCGCCACCTTGGTTATCGGGGTGCTGCTGGTGGCCGCCGCCTTCCGGATTATCCGCAGGTATGTGATCGCCCCCATCCACGACGCCATGGGGATGCTCCAGGGCAGCTCGGAGCGGATCAGCGGGGTGGTGGGGGAGGTCCGCCAGCGGACCAAAACCTCCAGCGGCAGCGTCCGCAGCCTCTCCGGCCTCACCCAGCAGCTTTCCGATGCCCTCCGGGAGATTTCCGGCAGCGCCGCCGCCATCAGCGCCAGCGCCGCCGGCACCCAAAACGACGCCAAGCATATGGCCGAGGAGTGCTCCGCCATCACCGCCTATTCGGTGGATATCCGCAAGCGGGCCGAGGAGATGGAGCGGTCGGCCCAGGAGGAGACCGAGGCGGTCCGGGCCAGGACCGAGGAGATCCTGTCGGTGCTTAACGAGGCCATCGAGAAGAGCCGGCAGGTGGACCAGATCGGCGTCCTGACCAAGGACATCCTCTCCATCTCCTCCTCCACCGACCTCATCGCCATCAACGCCTCTATCGAGGCGGCCCGGGCCGGGGAGGCCGGCAAGGGCTTTGCCATTGTGGCCCAGGAGGTGCGGCAGCTGGCGGATTCCTGCTCCGAGACGGCGGGCCATATCCAGGAGGTCAGCGAGGTGGTGACAGGGGCGGTGTCGTATCTTTCCGGCAGCGCCCGGGAGCTGGCGGATTACCTTGGCAAAGCGATTTTGGACCAGCTGGAGCGGTCGGTCCGGGCCGGGCGGCAGTACCGGGAGGATTCCCACTTTATCGGGCAGTCCATGGAGGAGTTCAACGGGCGCACCGCCCGCTTCCAGGCGGCCATGGACGAAATCGCGGACGCCATCGCCAGCATTTCCCGGTCCATCGACGGCGCGGTTTCCGGCATCAACGGCGCCGCCGGCAGCACCCGCGGGCTGGTGGAGGATATGGCCGGCATCACCGCGCGGATGGAGACCAACCAGGAGATTGTGGGGGAGCTCCAGAAGCAGATGGATGTTTTCGCCAACCTGTAGCCCCTGCCGCCGCAGCGGGAGGGAATGGCTCCCGGCCGGGCTTGCGTTGGCGGATGTATTGTAGTATAATAACTTAGAATAGCTTTGCCGATATCAAACAGGAGGAAGACCATATGCAGGAAAAAATTTTGGTGGTTGATGATGACGCAATGAACCTGGTGCGGACCAAGAAGATTTTGGATAAGATGTACAACATATTCCTGGCGGAATCCGGGAGCGAGGCGCTGGATATCCTGGAGGAGCAGGATATTGACCTGGTGCTGCTGGACATTGAGATGCCGGGGATGAACGGCATCGAAACCTTCCGGCGGATGCAGCGGTTCCCCGTCAAGGTCCCGGTAATCTTCCTGACAGCCTCCGGCGACGAGGAGGACGTGATGAACGCCATTAAGTTGGGGGCGGCGAATTACCTGAAAAAGCCGTTCTTCCCCCAGGAGCTGCTGAAACGGGTGGCAAAGGAGCTTGGAAGGCAATGAAGGCGGAAAAACAGACAAGCAAGCACCTGCTGCTGGCTGTTGTGGCTACCGTGTTCAGTACCATACTGATACTGATTATCATGCTGATGTCCTGGGAGCCCTGGATGGTCCCGCTGATCTCCACCGGCTGTGTGGGGGTGTGGTACCTCCACATCAGCAGGACCGATTCGGAACGGCTGTACGAGAACCTCTGCGCCGGCTTGATACTGGTGGAGTTCCTTTTCTTCGGGGTACACAGCGCCAGTTTTTTTGATATCCCGGCCGTGGCCTGCATTTTGATTTTTGTCTTTTCCATGCTGGACAGAAAGCGGCTGTTGTACATAACAGCCGCTTTGTACGTCTTGGAGATCCTTTACCACTTCCTGCTGCTGGATGCCGCCGGCTCCGGGATGGGGCTTCAGGAGGCGATACGCCTGATGCTGGGCATTGTTCTGGTGGCCGGCGCCACCGAGATTGCAAGATACCGGATCAACCGCAGGATGGCGGGGCAGCGGCGGCAGGACAGGATTTTGGAGCAGCTGGAAACGGCGGGCCGTCAGAATGTGGAGTTCCTCTCCAACGTGTCCCACGAGTTCCGCACCCCCATCAATATGGTCATCGGCATCAGCGAGATCATGCTGGAAAAGGACCTCTCCCCGGAGCTGCGGGAGGATATCCAGTCCATCCAGCTGGCGGGCAAGCGCCTCTCCAACCAGATCAGCAACATCCTGGATTACACCGAGATTGCGGAGGGCTCCCTGACCCCGGCGCGGGAAGAGTACCGGATTACCTCGGTGATCTACGATGTACTGACAACAACGTCGATGCAGAGCGGCAAAAACCAGCTGGAGCTGGTGTTCGACTTTGACCCCAAAATACCGGCGGTGCTCATCGGCGACGCGGAGAAGATCTCCCATGTGCTGAAGGCTCTGTTGGAAAACTCGGTCAAATTCACCGAGGAGGGCGGCATCAACGTCTGCATCGAGTACCGCCGGGAAAGCTACGGCATCAACCTTATCATCGACGTATACGATACCGGCATTGGCATGACCGAATCCCAGCTGACACAGATGTACGACGATTTTTACCAGGCGGATACCGGCAGCAGCCGCTTTGCAGGGGGGCTGGGGCTGGGCATCCCCATTGTGCGGGGACTGCTCCACGCCATGGGCGGCTTTGTCCACTTTGAAAGCAGCGGCCAGCAGGGCCTGCACGCCCATATCTCCATCCCCCAGGAGGTGGTGGACGAATCGCCCAGCCTGACGCTGCCCAACGCGGCGGAATTCTGCGTGGCCTGCTACTTCCGGCCGGAGCGGTACGCCAGCGACGAGATCCGGCGCTTTTATGACAAGCTGATCCTGCACCTGGTGGAGGGCCTGGAGATTGAGGGCTACCAGGCGCACAACTTTGAGGGGCTGCTCAAGCTGCAGCGCAGCCATCCCCTGACCCATGTCTTTATTGCCCAAACGGAATACGAGGAGAACAGCTCCTACTACGAGGAGCTGGCGGGCAAGCTCCGGGTGGTGCTGATTGCGGAAAGGGACTACGCGCTGGAGCGGGAAAGCAAACTGCTTGTGCTCCGCAAGCCCTTCTCCGCCATATCGGTGGTAAACCTCCTGAGCGGCGCGGTGGCGGAAAACGAGTTTAAGGAGGCCCAGGTGGTGGGCAGCAAGCCCTTTACCTGTGTGGATGTCCGGGTGCTGGTGGTGGACGACGAGGAAATGAACCTTGTGGTGGCCAAGGGGGTGCTGGGCAGCTACGGTATCCAGGTGGATACCTGCCTCAGCGGCAAGGAGGCCATCGAGCTGTGCAAGCGGGTGTCCTACGATATCGTCTTCCTGGACCATATGATGCCG
The DNA here is from genome assembly GCA_022795575.1 of Angelakisella sp. Classification (GTDB taxonomy): domain Bacteria; phylum Bacillota; class Clostridia; order Oscillospirales; family Ruminococcaceae; genus Angelakisella. The sequence continues at coordinate 5,817 of JAAWGY010000077.1, forward strand.
GGCTTCGACGGTGTGGAGACGCTGCGGCGCATCCGGGAGATCTGCGGCGGCATCTACCAGGACCTGGCGGTCATCGCCCTAACCGCCAATACCATCAGCGGGGCACGGGAGATGTTCCGCAGCGAGGGCTTTACCGAGTTTGTCCCCAAGCCCATCGAGCGCGCGGTGCTGGAGCGGGTGCTGCGTAAAATACTGCCGGCGCGCTGCATCCAGTACATCGGGGGGCCGGAGGAGGACGACGGCCCGGCGGAGCAGCCCGCCCCCGCTCCCGCTCCGGCGGAGCACCCAAAGGAGGAGGCCCTGTCCCCGCAAGCCCCCGCCCCGGCCCGGGAGGAGCCGGCAAGGTCGGCCACCCTGCCCTACAGCCAGCTGGTGCAGGCGGGGATCAATGTGGACAAAGGGCTGGATTACTGCTGTGGGGAAGAGGACTTTTACCGGGATATGCTACAGGTGTTCTATGCCCAGGGCCAGGAGAAGCTGGACGAGATTGCCGCGCTGTACGAGGCCGCCAACTGGAAGGACTACACCACCAAGGTCCATGCCCTGAAGAGCACCTCGCTGACCATCGGCGCGGAGCGGCTGTCGGAGCACGCCAAGGCGCTGGAGCAGGCAGGGAAGCACCAGGACCTGGAGTTTATCCGGAAGCATCACCCGGGGCTGCTGCGCCTGTATCAGGAGGTCTGCGACAGCCTCGCCGGGCTATAAAAGTAAGCCTTCTTTGGTTATCACAGTGAGAGGAGAAAGCGCCGCGTGATAAAAAAATGGCTCGAGTTGATCTTTGACCACCAGGTCAGCCTGCGGGAGCGTATGTTCCGCGTGGTAACGGCCACCTGTATGGTCGCGTTGGTATTTGTCCTGCTGATGGGCAGGACCTGGACCAATCTGTTGATCCTGGCGGCAAGCCTTGCCATAACCACGGAGATTGTAAAATTCAGCATCAAAAGGAAGTGCATCAACGCAGGGGCTACAGCGATATCGGTGCTGCTGCTTCTGATCTTTCCCATCAGCTTTTTTACCGCAGGCGGTTTTTACAGCGGGGTGCCCGAATGGGGCGTGCTCTGCTTCATCTATATCAGCATCACGCTGAAGGGCAGACGGCAGATCCTTTTCTTCCTTATTACAGTGGCGGAGATCCTGTGCTGCTACTACATCGCCTTCCGCTTCCCGGCGTGTGTCGCCCGCCACTCGCTGCAAAACTCCTTTATCGATTCCTCCGCCTCGGTGGTGATGGTGGGGGTGTTCTCCAGCGTCCTGCTGCTGTTCCTGAACCGGCTGTACAATAAGGAAAACGAGATTACCCAGCGGCAGAAGAAGGAGATCGAGGAGCTGAACAAGGCGGAAAATCACTTTTTTTCCAGCATGAGCCACGAGATCCGCACCCCCATCAACACCATCATCGGCCTCAACGAAATCATCCTGCGGGGGGATATCTCCGACGATGTGGCCGAAAACGCCAGGAACATCCAGGGCGCCAGCAAAATGCTGCTCACCCTGGTAAACGATATTCTGGACCTGTCCAAAATCAAATCCGGCAAGATGGAGATTGTAAACGTCTCCTACGAAACGGGGGAGATGTTCTCCGAAATCGTCAACATGATCTGGATCAAGGCCCAGGAGAAGGGGCTGGATTTCCGGCTGTATGTGGATCCCTCCATCCCCAGTATGCTGTTTGGCGATGAGGTGCGCATCAAGCAGATCCTCATCAACCTGCTGAACAACGCGGTCAAATACACCCGGGAGGGGTTTGTCAAGCTTTCGGTCCGGTGCGAGCGCCAGTCGCTAAACCGGGTGCGGGTTTGGTATACCGTGGAGGACAGCGGCCAAGGGGTGAAGAAGGAAAACATCCCCTATATCTTTAACGCCTTCCAACGGGTGGACGAGGAAAGAAACCGCCACATCGAGGGCACCGGCCTGGGGCTCAGCATCGTCCACCAGCTGGTGGAGCTGATGGGCGGCGAGATCAGCGTCAACAGCGTCTACACCAAGGGCTCCACCTTTTTGGTGATGCTGGAGCAGGATATTGTGGACAGCGAGGAGCTGGGAGAGTTCTCCCTGGCCTCCCGGGTAAAGGCCCACAAGGGGGAGCAGTACCGGCAGAGCTTTGAGGCGCCGGAGGCCCACATCCTGATTGTGGACGACAACGACATGAACCTGATGGTGGTGCGCAAGCTGCTGGCGGAAACCAAGGTCCAGATCGATACCGCCTCCAGCGGCGAGGAGTGCCTGAAGCTGACCCAAAAGCAGCACTACGACGCCATCCTGATGGACCACCTGATGCCGGAGATGGACGGCATCCAGTGCTTCCACGCCCTGCGCAGCCAGCCGGGGGGGCTTTGCCAGGATGTGCCGGTAATCGCCCTTACCGCCAACGCCGGCAGCGACAACCAGCTCCTTTACCGCAAGGAGGGCTTCAGCGGCTATCTGGCAAAGCCGGTCAGCGGCGCGCTGCTGGAGGCAGGGGTGCTTAGCATCCTGCCCAAGTCGCTGGTAAAGCTTAACGATGAGGCCAACCAGTCCGAGATTGGCAAGGATGTCCTGATTTTTGAGCAGGCCCAAAAGCGCCCGCTGATTGTCACCACTGACAGCGTCTGCGACCTTCCGGAATCGATGATAAAGGAGTTTGGCATCTCGGTTTGTCCGTACTACATCTGTACCAAGAAAGGCCGCTTCCTGGATGACCGGGAGCTGAAGGCGGACGACCTGCTGGTGTATATTGCGGAGGGACAGACCGGCGCCTCCCAGCCCCCGGAGGTGGAGGACTACGAAAACTTCTTTGCCGAAAAGCTTTCCGAGGCGCAGAACATCATCCACATCACCATGGCAAAGCACGTCAGCCAGGGGTACCAAAACGCCCTTGAGGCCGCTAAATCCTTTGAAAACGTCACCGTTATCGATTCCGGCCATCTTTCCAGCAGCATGGGGCTGGTGGTGCTGTATGCCGCCTCTATGGCGGAAAACCATGCCACCAAAAACGATATCATCAAAACGGTGAAGAAGCTCAAGCGGTATATCTCCTCCGCCTTTATCATCGATAACACCCAAATGATGTGCCAGGCGGGGAAGATCTCCAGAAGAACACAGATCCTTTGTGACGCCCTGCTGCTGCACCCGATTATTGCGCTGCGGAAGAGCCGGATGGTGGTGGGCGGCGTGGGAACCGGGGATTTTACCCACATGGCCAAAAGCTACGTCCGCAGGGTATTCCGGGATGTGGGGAGCATCGACCGCCGGGTGCTGTTTATCACCTACGCCGGGATGGACAAAAAGAGGCTCCAGTACATCCAGGACCTTGTGGGGCAGTACTGCACCTTTGAGAGGGTGTACCTGCAAAAGGCGTCCTCGGCCATCGCCAGCAACTGCGGCCCGGGCTCCTTCGGCCTGCTGTTTATGCGGAAGAACGAGGCGGTGATCTCCTACTCCGAGGCGTCCCGGCAGAACATACTCGAATAAGAAGCTGTACCAATAGCTGAAGTGCGCAGATTGGCGAGCAAATTTTTTGACTGCCGATGCCAAAAAAGCGCAGGAATACTGTGTGTATTTCAAGA
>JAAWGY010000078.1 GCA_022795575.1 Angelakisella sp.
GGTATTCAAGCCGGACGAGGAAGAATAGATAACTTTCAGTTTGCAGGAAGGGAGCTTTCGTCTTTTGGGTGAAAGTCCCCTTGACAAATCCCGTCTTGGGTTGTGGCTATGTTTGGTTGTGGGGGTGGGCTTTTTTGGGCCATCAGCCCAAAAGTCTGCCACGCTTCCCAATGCCTCCCCCCAAGTACCACCCGCCCCACTCAAAAAAATTTGCCTTTTTACCGGCAGATGGGGTAAAATAAACCCATCAACCAACAAAGGGGGGCGCCAAAGGATGGAAGCGGAAAAGGTCTACCGAATGAAGCTTTCCAAAATCTACCCGCTGCTAATCGCCAAGGCGGAGCGCAAGGGCCGCACGAAGGAGGAGGTGGACCGGCTTATCCGCTGGCTTACCGGCTACGACGAGGCCGGGCTGGCGCGGCAGCTGGAGGGAGAGGTGGACTACGGGACCTTCTTCCGGGAGGCGCCGGCGCTGAACCCCGCCTGGACAAGGATCACCGGGACGGTGTGCGGCTGCCGGGTGGAGGAGGTGGAGGAGCCGCTGATGCGGCAGATCCGCTGCCTGGATAAGCTGGTGGACGAGCTGGCGAAAGGGAAAGCGCTGGAAAGGATCATGGACCGCTAAAAGGGGAGACCCTGGGGATCCTCGGAAAATATGATGAAAAAATCGTTGGAAGTACAGCTTATTTATCAGAATTGACACTTCCCTTTTTGCCGCTAAAGTGCTATCCTATATCAAAGCCCTAAAGCAGGGAGGAAATGATACCATGACCAACCAATCCCGCAGCGCCGAATACCGCTATTACCGCTTTCCCCGATTTTGGAGGAAGGCTTGCTTCGGTTTGGCTGCATAGGCGGGGTATCATCCCTGGTTTTTTGGCGAGAGGAACCAGAGAAAATGCCAGACGACCCACAGCCCAGCCGGCTGTGGGTTTTTTGTATTCTATCACCGTGGGAGGAATTCGATATGATTGTTGTACTCAAGCATAACCCCAACCAGGAGCAGGTGAACGGCCTGATTGGCTGGCTCCAGGAAAAAGGGGTGGGCATTCATACCAGCGTCGGCGAGGCCAACACCATCCTGGGGCTGGTGGGGGATACCTCCAAGCTGGACATCGACCTGATTGCCGCCCTGGATATTGTGGAGGATGTTAAGCGGGTTCAGGAGCCCTACAAAAACGCCAACCGCAAGTTTCACCCGGAGGATACCGTCATCCGGGTGGGGAACACCCAAATCGGCGGCGGCAGCCTCACCATTATGGCGGGGCCCTGCTCGGTGGAATCGGAGGAGCAGGTCGTCACCATCGCCAAGGCGGTAAAGGCCAGCGGCGCCACCATGCTCCGGGGCGGGGCCTTTAAGCCCCGTACCTCCCCCTACGCCTTCCAGGGGCTGGGGGAGCAGGGGCTGGCCTACCTGAAGGCCGCCAAGGAGGAAACCGGCCTCCCCATCGTCACCGAGCTGATGGATCTTTCCCAGCTGCCCCTATTCCGGGACGTGGACGTCATCCAGATCGGGGCCCGGAATATGCAGAACTTCGACCTCTTAAAGGCGGTGGGCCACCAGGACAAGCCGGTGATGATCAAGCGGGGGATGTCCGCCACCTACGAGGAGTGGCTGATGAGCGCCGAGTACGTTATGGCCGGCGGCAACGAGAAGGTCATCCTCTGCGAGCGGGGCATCCGCACCTTTGAAAGCTACACCCGCAACACCCTGGACCTGGCGGCGGTCCCGGTGATGCGCCGCCTTACCCACCTGCCCATTATCATCGACCCCAGCCACGCCACCGGCAAAAGCTGGCTGGTGGAGCCCCTGGCCATGGGGGCGGTGGCCACCGGCGCGGACGGGTTGCAGATCGAGGTCCACAACGACCCGGCCCACGCCCTCTGCGACGGCCCCCAGTCGCTGCGGCCGGAGGACTTTGACCGGCTGGCCAAAAAGCTGCTGGCCCTACAGGCGGCGGTACGGGGAATGGAGGGATAAGGGATGAATGTAGGCATCGTCGGCCTGGGCCTGATGGGGGGCTCGATGGCAAAGAGCATCAAGGCGCGCACCGGCCACACCGTCTACGGCATCGACCTGGACCAGGAGACCATGACACTGGCCCGGCTCTGCGGGGCCATCGACGGCCCCCTTACCGGGGAAACGCTGCCCCTCTGCGACCTGGTGCTGGTGGCCATCCGGCCCCGGGCGGCCATCCGCTGGGTGCGGGAGAACGGGGGGCGGATCGCCAAAACCGCCATCCTGGTGGATTTCTGCGGCGTGAAACGGGTGGTGGTGGAGGCGCTGGCCCCCCTGGCGGAGGAGCACGGCTTTGCCTACATCGGGGGCCACCCCATGGCGGGGCGGGAGCGGGGGGGCTTTACCTCCTCCTCCGAGGACCTGTACGTGGGGGCGTCCATGATCCTGACCCCGGACCAGCGTACCGATATGAAGCTGCTGGAGACGCTACAGGCCTTCTTTTTGGATGTGGGGTTTGCCAAGCTCACCTTTTCCCAGCCGGAGGAGCACGACCGGATCATCGCCTTTACCTCCCAGCTGGCCCATATCGTCTCCAGCGCCTACGTCAAGTCCCCGGAGGCCCAGCGGAGGCGGGGCTTTTCGGCGGGGAGCTTCCGGGATATGACCCGGGTAGCCCGGCTGGACGAGGAGATGTGGACCGAGCTGTTTTTGGATGACGCCGACTATTTGGAAAAGGAGCTGGATATCCTCATCGGCCACCTGACGGAGTACCGGGACGCCATCCGGGCGGGGGACGGGGAGCGGCTCCGGGCCCTGCTGAAGGACGGCCGGGAGAAGAAGGCCGCAGCCGGCGGCAACTGACGCCGCCCTTTGGATAGGAGGTTTTCCCATATGTCCCAGTCCCATACCATCCGGGATATCCCGGTCCGCACCAATCCACCCTATACCGTGTCCATTGGCCCGGGGCTGCTGGACCAGTGCGGCGGCCGTCTCAGGGAGCTGATGGCCCCCTGCCACGTGGCGGTGATCAGCGACAGCAACGTGGCCCCCCTCTACCTGACAAGGACCAAGGCAAGCCTGGAGGCGGCGGGCTTTGCCGTCAGCAGCTGCACCTTCCCGGCGGGGGAGGAGAACAAAAACCTGCGCACCCTCTCCTTTCTGCTGGAGTTTTTGGCCCGGCAGCGGCTTACCCGCACCGACTGCGTGGCCGCCCTGGGTGGCGGCGTCACCGGGGATATGGCCGGGCTTGCCGCCGCCCTCTACCTCCGGGGCGTCCGCTATGTCCAGCTGCCCACCTCGCTGCTGGCGGCGGTGGATTCCTCGGTGGGGGGCAAAACCGCCGTGGACCTGGCGGCGGGCAAAAACCTGGCGGGGGCCTTTTTGCAGCCCGCCGCCGTCCTCTGTGACACCGGCTGTTTGTCGACACTGACCCCGGAATTTTTCGCCGACGGCGCCGCCGAGGCCATCAAAACCGGCGTCCTCTGCGAGGAAGCCCTCTTCGGCCTATGGGAAGCCGCCCCTGTCACCCCCGACTCCCCCGTCCTTACAGAGATCATCGCCCGGTGCGTGGCCTACAAGGCCGGGGTGGTGGAGCGGGACGAAAAGGAGCAGGGGGAGCGCAAGCTGCTGAACCTGGGCCACACGGTGGGACACGCCATCGAAAAATGCAGCGGATACACCATCCCCCACGGCCACGCCGTAGCCGCCGGTATGGCGGTGATGGCCCGGGCGTCGGAGGCCCTGGGCTGGATCCGGGAGCCGGTGGCGGACAGAATCGCCGCCTGCCTGGAGAGGAACCGCCTGCCCGCCGGCACCGATCTTTCCCCGGAGGCCCTGGCCGACGCCGCCCTTTCGGACAAAAAGCGGGCCGGCGACGAGATCACCCTGGTGGTCCCGGAGGCGGTGGGCCGCTGCACCCTGAAGAAGCTCCCTGTCACACAGCTGCTGCCCGTCATCCGGGCAGGGGTAAGGAGGTAGCCGCCATGGATGTCCGCATCACCCCCAAAAGGCTGACGGGGACGGTGACGCCCCCCTCCAGCAAATCGATGGCCCACCGGGCTATTTTAGCCGCGGCCCTCTCGATGGGCACCAGCACCATCCGCGGCGTCTCCCTCTCCCAGGATATCGAGGCCACCCTGCGGTGCGTGGGGCTGCTGGGCTGCGACTGGAAGCAGCCGGAGCCGGGCACGCTACAGGTCCGGGGCATCTGGGGCCGGGAGTGGGACCCGGCGGGCCCTGCTACCTTTGACTGCGGGGAATCCGGCTCCACCCTGCGCTTCCTCATCCCGGTGGTGCTGGCCCTGGAGGGAGGCGGGCGGTTCACCGGCCGGGGGCGGCTGATGGAGCGGCCCCAGGAGCCCTATTTTGCCATCTTCCGGGAAAAGGGGGTGGAGTACGGGCTGCAAGACGGCGTCCTCACCCTCCGGGGGGAGCTGGCCCCGGGGGAGTACCGCCTGCCGGGGAACGTTTCCAGCCAGTTTGTCACCGGCCTCCTTTACGCCCTCCACTTTTTGGAAAGCGATTCCCGGGTGGTGCTCACCTCCCCCCTGGAATCCGGCAGCTATGTGGAGATGACGGTGCAGACCCTGGCCTCCTTCGGGGTGCGGGTGGAAAAGCGGGGGAGCCGGGAGCTGGTGGTCCCCGGGGACCAGTTTTGTCAGGCCCGGGACGTCACCATCGAGGGGGACTGGTCCCAGGGGGCCTTTTGGTACGCCGCCATGGCGCTGGGCAGCCCGGTGGAGGCGGCGGGCCTCCGGGAGGACTCGGTCCAGGGGGACCGGGTGGCGGCGGCGCTGGCCCGGCGGCTTAGCCAGCCGGGGGAGGCGGAGGTGGACCTTGCCGACTGCCCCGACCTGCTGCCCCCCTTGGCGGTGATGGCGGCGGCGCGCCAGGGGACCACCCGCTTTACCGGCGCGGCCCGGCTGCGGCTGAAGGAGAGCGACCGGCTGGCCACCGTCCACGCCATGCTGACGGCCCTGGGGTGCCGGGCGGAGGAGGGCCCCGACAGCCTCACCGTGGTTGGGGGCCCCCTCGCCGGCGGAAGGGTGGACGGGGCAGGGGACCACCGCATTGTGATGGCGGCGGCGATTGCGGCCACCGCCTGCGGGGGCCCCGTGACCATCACCGGGGCCCAGGCGGTGGAAAAATCCTATCCCGCCTTTTGGCAGGATTACAAGCGGTTAGGAGGGGATGTCTGTGTCCTCTGAGTTTGGCAGGCTGATTAAAATATCGGTGTTCGGCCAGTCCCACGGGGAGGCCATCGGGGTGGTGATAGACGGCCTGCCCGCCGGGGAGGCCGTGGACATGGAGGAGCTGGCGGCCTTTCTGGACCGGCGCAGGCCGGGGAAGAGCCCCCTTTCCACCTCCCGCCAGGAGGCGGACGCCCCGGAGTTTCTCTCGGGGCTGGTGGACGGCGTCACCTGCGGCGCCCCCCTCTGCGCCGTGATCCGCAACAGCGGCCAGCGCAGCGGGGACTACCGGGAGCTGGCCCAAAGGCCCCGCCCCGCCCACGCCGACTACACCGCCCGGGTAAAATGGGGCGGCCACGCGGATATGCGGGGGGGCGGGCACTTCTCCGGGCGGCTCACCGCCCCGCTGTGCATCGCCGGGGGCATCGCCAAGCAGATTTTGGCCCGGCGGGGGGTCCATGTGGGGGCCCATCTGGCCGCGGTGGGCACCGTGGAGGACGCCCCCTTCCCGCTGTACCCCTCCCCGGCGCTCTTCGCCGCCGTGGCGGCAAAGCAGCTGCCGGTGATCGACGACGGGGCCGGGGAGCGGATGCAGGCGCTGATTCTGACGGCGCGGCAGGAGCAGGACTCGGTGGGCGGGGTGGTGGAATGCGCCGCCGTCGGCCTGCCCGCCGGGCTGGGGGAGCCTATGTTCGGCGGGGTGGAAAACCGCCTTGCCGCCGCCCTCTTCGGCATCCCGGCGGTAAAGGGGGTGGAGTTTGGGGCCGGCTTTGCCGCCGCCCGGCTCCGGGGCTCGGAGGCCAACGACCCCTTTGTGCTACAGGACGGGGAAGTCCGCACCGCGGGGAACCACGCCGGGGGCATTTTGGGGGGAATCACCGACGGGATGCCGGTGGTGGCGCGGGTGGCGGTAAAGCCTACCCCTTCCATCGCCCGGCCCCAGCGGACGGTGGACCTTGCCGCCACGGAGGAGACGGAGCTTTCCATCCACGGCCGCCACGACCCCTGTATCGCCCACCGGGCCGTGCCGGTGGTGGAGGCGGTGACAGCCGCCGTGCTATTAGATTTACTGATGGAGGGAAACCATGGAACTTTCTGATATCCGCGTCAAAATCGATGCCGTAGACGACCAGCTTTTGGACCTCTTTTTGCAGCGCATGGCCCTTAGCGAGGAGGTTGCCGCCTACAAAAACCAGCACCAGCTGCCCATCCTCAACAAGGCGCGGGAGCGGGAGATTCTGGCCAAGGTGACACAGCGGGCCGGGGAGAAGGAGCGGTACGCCTACCACCTCTACTCCACCCTCTTTGAGCTGGCCCGGTCCCGGCAGGCGGAGCTGATCTCCGCGCCCACAAGGGTGGGGAGCCGGGTGAAGGCGGCCCTTTGCGCCGGGGAGGATATCTTTCCCCAAACCGGCATGGTGGCCTGCCAGGGGGTGGAGGGAGCCAACTCCCAGGTGGCCTGCGACCGGCTGCTGCCCCGGGGGAACATCGTCTATGTCAAAAGCTTTGCGGCGGTGGCCGCGGCGGTGGAATCCGGCCTCTGCAAATTCGGGGTGCTGCCCATCGAGAACAGCTCCAACGGCTCGGTGCGGGCGGTTTACCAGCTGCTCCAGGAGCACGACCTTAGCGTGGTGCGCTCCACCCGGCTCTGCATCCGCCACGAGCTGCTGGCCCTGCCGGGGGTAAAGCAGGAGGAGATCACCGAGATCTACTCCCACGAGCAGGCCATCGGCCAGTGCTCCCGGTTCCTGGCGGGCCTTTCCGGCGTCCGGGTGATTCCCTGCGGCAACACCGCCCTGGCGGCAAAGCAGGTGGCGGAAAGCGGCAGCCGCCACGCCGCCGCCATCTCCTCCCACCCCTGCGCCGCCCTCTACGGCCTGGAATGCGTCAACGGCCACATCCAGGACAGCGACAACAACTATACCCGCTTTTTCTGCGTGGCCAAGGAGCCGGCCATCTACGCCGGGGCCAGCCGCATCAGCCTCATCATCGCCTTCGATAACCGGCCCGGCGCCCTCTACGAGCTCCTCTCCAAGGTGGCGGCGCTGGATATCAACCTGACCAAGCTGGAATCCTGCCCGGTGGCCGGCAGCGACTTTGAATTCATCTTCTTCCTGGAGCTGGAGGCCTCGGTAAAGGACCCCAGCGTTTTGGCCATGCTGGAGGAGATGGAGCGCAGCTGTGCCCAATTCCAGTTTTTGGGCGGGTACGCGGAGGTATAGGCCATGGGAGAGAAAGTCTATGGCCTTTTGGGCCGTAAGCTGGGACACAGCTGGTCGGTACCCATCCACCGGGCTTTGGGGTGCCGGGACTACCGGCTCTGCGAGGTGGAGCCCCAGGACCTTGCCGCCTTTCTTGCCCGGGAGGAGGTAGGCGGTCTTAACGTCACCATCCCCTATAAGCAGGATGTGATGGCCTACTGCGACGAAATCGATGAGGACGCCAGGGCCATCGGCAGCGTCAACACCATCGTCCGGGGGGAGGACGGGAGGCTGTTGGGCTATAACACTGACCTGCGGGGCTTCCTCACCATGGCCCGGGGGGCAGGGGTGGATTTTACCGGCAGGAAGGTGGTGGTGCTGGGCAGCGGCGGGGCGTCCCTTACCGTCCAGGCGGCGGCGCGGATGGAGGGCGCCCGGGAGGTGGTGGTTATCTCCCGGACCGGGCCGGACAACTACGACAACCTGGAGAGGCGCAACGGCGACGCCGAGATCCTGGTAAACGCCACCCCGGTGGGGATGTGGCCCCAGCTGGAGGGCCAGCCGGTGGACCTCTGCCGCCTCCCCCAATTAAAGGTGGTGCTGGACCTTGTCTATAACCCGCTGCGGACCAGCCTGCTGCTCCAGGCTCAGGAGCTGGGCATTCCCTGCTGCGGGGGCCTCCCGATGCTGGTGGAACAGGCGGTGGCGGCGGAGGAGCTTTTCTTTGGCAGGTCTGTCCCTCAAAAATCGGGGGATATCCTGGCGAAGCTATGGCGGGCCCGGGCCAACATTGTGTTGGTGGGGATGCCCGGCTGCGGCAAAACCACTGTGGGCCGGGCGTTGGCTGCTTTGTCGGGCAGGACACTGGTGGACCTGGACGAGGAGATTGTCCGGCGGACGGGGCTTTCTATTCCGGAGATCTTCCAGCAGGAGGGAGAGGGTGCCTTCCGGGAGTTGGAGGTTCAGGCGGTGGAAAGGGCGGCCGGACAGAGCGGCTGGATCATTGCCACCGGCGGCGGGGCGGTGCTGGATGAGGGAAACCGTCAGGCGCTGCGGCGCACCGGGCGGGTATATTTTCTCCAGCGGCGGCTGGAGCTGCTGCCGGTGGAGGGCAGGCCGCTGTCCCAGGGGCGGGGCCTGGAGGAGCTGTACCGGGGCCGTCTGCCGCTGTACCGGGCCACTGCCGATGTCACCGTCGACAACGACGCGGGGGCGGAGGCTGCCGCGGAGGCGATCTGGAGGGATTTTTGTGCGTATCTTGGTTATTAACGGGCCGAACATGAATCTGCTGGGGATCCGGCAGCCGGAGATTTACGGCAAGGCCACCTATGACGATCTGGTATCCATGATCCAGGAGGAGGCGGCGCGGCTGGGGGTGGGGGTGGCGTTTTTTCAGTCCAACCATGAGGGGGCGTTGGTGGATGCTATCCAGGGGGCTTACCGGGATGGGGTGGACGGCATTGTTATCAACCCTGCGGCTTACACCCATACCAGTGTGGCGCTGCTGGACGCGGTAAAGGCGGTGGGGATTCCTACGGTGGAGGTGCACATTTCGGATCCGGACAGCCGGGAGGAGTTCCGGCGGGTTTCGTACATTCGGGAGGGGTGTGTGGCTACCGTCCGGGGGCATGGCTTGGCGGGGTATTTGGAGGCGCTGCGGCTGTTGGTGGAGAGAAGCGGCCAGCAGTGAGGCGGCAGCCTGTCCCACAGGTTGTGCCCGCCCGGGCTACCGGGCCGCAGGTCCAGGGCCGCGCAGGCCCTGGTCGCTCCCGCAGGAGCGAAACTCCCCA